>JALWJU010000278.1 GCA_026997055.1 Paracoccaceae bacterium
CGATGCCTGGCTGGCCTCGATCGACCGCAACGGCGACGGGGTGATCACGACCGCCGACTTCGGCCCCAGAGGCTGAGCGCTTCCGATGCCGCACTCGGCGCGATCGCCGACTCCGGCGACGCACGCGACCGGCTGATCGGCGGCGCGCCGATTATCCCAAGGTCGAAATCCACGAGACGGTCGAGAAGGACGGCGTGGCGAAGATGCAGCCCGCGGGCGAGATCGTGATCCCCGCCGGCGCCACGGTGGAGCTCAAGCCCGGCGGCTATCATGTCATGTTCATGGGGCTCAAGGGCGATCAGCGCTTCGAGGTGGGCGAGACGGTCGAGGCCACGCTGATCTTCGAGAAGGCCGGCGAGGTGACGGTCGATTTTCCGGTGCGCAAGCGCATGGGCGGCATGGGCGCGATGGGCGGCATGTCAGGCATGAAGCACGGCGACGGCGCCTCGAACTGACGGCTGGCGGGGCGGCGCGCCTGCCGCCCCCTCTCTCCTGCATCTTCCGCAAAGGAAACCCGACATGGCTCTTTCACGACCGGTCCTTGCCGCCCTGGCCGTCGCCGCCCTCGGGGTGGTCCGGCTCGGCGGCTATCTCTACGCTATCTCTACACCGCCATCGGCACGCCCGAGACCGCCTGCGCCCGGTCGCAGGTGGCCGGCGCCACCATCGGCGGCTCCTTCACCCTGA
Organism: Paracoccaceae bacterium; assembly: GCA_026997055.1. Lineage (GTDB taxonomy): Bacteria > Pseudomonadota > Alphaproteobacteria > Rhodobacterales > Rhodobacteraceae > JAAEUB01. The sequence continues at coordinate 688 of JALWJU010000278.1, forward strand.
TCGACGAGACCGGCCGCACCGTGACCGACCTCGACGTGATCACCAGGCCCTCGCTGGTGTATTTCAGCTATACGTTCTGCCCCGATGTCTGCCCCACCGACAGCGCCCGCAATGCCGAGGCGCTCGACCTGATCCAGGCGCGGGGCATCGACGCGCAGGCGGTGTTCGGCTCGATCGACCCCGAGCGCGACACGCCCGAGCGGGTAGCGGAATTCACCGACATCTTCCACCCCGACATGATCGGGTTGACCGGAACCCCCGAGCAGGTCGCCGCCGCCTCGAAGGCCTACAAGACCTATTATGCCAAACAGGACACGGGCGACGAATACTACCTGATGGATCACTCCACCTTCACCTATCTGGTCCTGCCCGACCGGGGCTTCGTCGCTTTCTTCCGCCACGACACCACCCCCGAACAGATTGCCGACACGGTGGCCTGCTTTTCCGGCAAGACGTGACCGACCGCCGGCACGTCACCTTCGGGATGCGCTGAACCGGGCGGTGAAGCCGCGCGCCTCTCCGGGGGGTGGCGAGGCCAGATCGAGCCGGCCATCGGCGGCGGTTGCGATGGCCCGGGCGATCGACAGGCCCAGCCCGGTGCCCTCACCCCCGGTTTTCCCGCGCGCGAAGGGCTCGGTCAGACGGGCGAGCAGGTCGGGCGCGACGGGGTCGGCATCGTTGGTGACGGTGATCCCGCCATCGGCGGCAAGCTCGACGGTGACGGGCGTTCCGGGGACGCCATGCGTCAGGGCGTTTTCCACGAGATTGCGCAGCAGGATCGCATAGGCATCGGGGTTCAGGGGCGCGCGCGGACCGGTCTCGGGCATTGTGACTCGCAATCTGTCCGCACCGCTGGTGCGCGCCACCTCGTCGAGGAGCAGCCGGGCAGCCGCAGCCAGGTCCTGTTCCTCGCCGGTGCGCACGGACCCGCCCTCGGCACGGGACAGTTGCAGCAGCTTTTCCGACAGCCGGGCCAGCCGCCCCAGCGCTGCCGTGAGCTGCGCCGCACGCTCGGCGGCGGGGCCCGGACCGGCCTCGGCCTGTAGCCGCTGGGCCTGGGCCAGAGCGGCGGCAATCGGTGTCCGCAGCTCGTGCGCCGCGTGGGCGGCAAAGCGGCGTTCGGCCGTCAGCGCGGCGTCGAGCCGGGCCATCAGCGCATTGACCGATCCGCCGATCCCGGCCAGTTCCCGGGGCAGCCCGTCGAGCGGCAGCGGGGTCAGGTCGCCACGCCCGCGCCGGGCGATGCGCGCGTTCAGCCGCGCGACCGCCGCCAGCTCGCGCCGCAGGATCAGGCCGATCAGCAACAGGCTGACCGGCAGCAGCACCGTCAGCGGCGCCATCAGCCGCAGGTCGAAATCGCGGTGGATCGATTGCGACAGGGCAATCAGCGACCAGGCCGCCGCCGCAAGCTACCAGGCGATCATCGCCCATGCGCGCGAGGTCAGTCCGAACCTGAAGCTGCTCGGCCTCTCCGCCACGCCCGGCCGCGGCGATGGTCGCAGCTTGCGAAAGACCTTCAGCAATGTCGGCTATCACCTGCGGATCGGCACGCTCATCGCGCGCGGCCTGCTGGTCCCGCCCCGAACCTTAACCATCGACCTCGGGATCGAGGACGAACTGTCTGGCATCGACAGAACCGCCGGCGATTTCGACATGCGTCAGGCGGACAAGGTGCTCAATCGCGCCGTGCTCAACGAGGCCATGGTCGAGCATTGGGCCGACAAGGCCGCCGACCGGCGCACGATCTTCTTCTGCCCGACCGTAGACCATGCCGAGGCGGTGGCGGAAGCGTTTCGGGCGGCGGGCGTTTCGGCCGAGGCGATCACGGGAGACATGCCGGCGCGGGCGCGCGCAGACCTCATCGCCCGCTTCGACCGGGGCGAGGTTCAGGTGCTCACCAACTGCATGGTGCTGACGGAAGGCTTCGACAGCCAGCCCGCGGGCTGCATCGGCATCCTGCGCCCCATGCTGCACAAGGGCACCTTCATTCAGGCGGTTGGGCGCAGTTTGCGCCGGGTCGATCCCGAACGCTTCCCCGGCATCGTGAAGACCGACTGCATCGTGCTGGATTTCGCGGGCGCGGCGCTCCGCCATGGCACGCTCGAGCAGGAAATCGACCTCGACGAGGACGAGACCCCGCCCGGCGAACGCCCGTGGAAAACCTGCCCGTCCTGCGAGGCCGAACTGCCGCTCGGCGCCTCCATCTGCGATCTCTGCGGCCACGTCTTCACTCGCGAGATCGGCGAGAAACGTCTGTTGACCGCCTTCGAGATGACCGAGATCGACCTTCTGGATCGCTCTCCCTTCTTTTGGGTAGCGCTGCATGGCGACGGCCAGGCGCTGATGGCCAGCGGTTTCCAGGGCTGGGCCGGCGTGTTCCACGACGGCACGCTCTGGCACGCGCTCGGCCGGCCCAGGGGCCAGGAGATCCGCCCCCTTGCGGTGGGCACGCGGGTGCAGGCGCTGGCGGCTGCCGACGATTTCCTGCGCATGACCGAAACCTCCAGCGCCGCGGCCAAGAGCAAACGTTGGCTCAACGATCCCGCCACCATGCGCCAGATCGAACTGCTGCAACGCGCCGGCTTCGAGACCAGCGGCATGGATTTCGGACTGTCGAAATACGCCGCCAATTGCCATCTGAACTTCCGCTGGAACCGTGCCGCGATCCGCGCGGCGGTGCTGCGCGACATGGGCCGCACCGCCGCATGAAACGCCCCCCTGCCACCCGACATCATGAGTCCCGCCGAACGGCGGGCGGAACTCTGCGCCCTGCTGGCCCTCGGCCTGATCCGCCTGCGGATGCGGGAACAGGGGCAACATGTCGAGGAAACGGGAGAATTTCCGCTACACAACTCAGGCATTCAGAGCGGTAGTGCAGGTCCAACCAACCGGAGGACCGCATGAACACACACGATCCCATCCCCGCGCGCCTGGCTGCGCTGAAGGCCATGAAGACGCCCGAGCTGAAGGTCCAGTGGCGAGAACTGTTCGACAGTGACCCGCCGCCCTTCAACCGGCGATACCTCGAAAGCCGGCTGGCCTACCGCATCCAGGAACTCAGCCTTGGCGGGTTGAAGCCGGAGACCGTCCGGCGGCTGGAACGGCTCGGTGAGGAACTTGACGGCGGTGATCGCAGCAAGAGCCGCATCCGGGCCGATCTCAAGCCCATCGTCGGCACCCGCCTGATCCGCGAGTGGCAGGGCGTCGAGCACGTCGTCACCGTTACCGCTGATGGTTATGAATGGCTGGGTCGCCCCTACAAGTCACTGTCCTCGGTCGCTCGCGCCATCACCGGCACCCGCTGGAACGGCTGGGTGTTCTTCGGGCTCAAGAACCGGAGGCGCACATGACAAGCGTGAAGATCAAGCGCCGCTGTGCGGTCTATACCCGCAAATCCTCCGAGGAAGGGCTTGAGCAGGAGTTCAACTCGCTCGACGCCCAGCGCGAGGCCTGCGAGGCATACATTGCCAGCCAGCGCTCCGAGGGCTGGGTGCTGGTCCGCGACCGCTATGACGATGGCGGCATCTCCGGCGGCACGCTGGAGCGGCCCGGCCTGCAACGGCTGATCGCCGATATCGAGGATGGGCTGGTCGACGTGGTGGTGGTCTACAAGATCGACCGGCTCTCGCGCTCGCTGGCCGACTTCGCCAAGCTGGTCGAGGTGTTCGACCGCAATGACGTGACCTTCGTCTCGCTCACCCAGTCCTTGAACACCACCACCTCCATGGACAGGCTGACGCTGAACATCCTGCTGTCCTTCGCCCAGTTCGAGCGCGAGGGTGAGGCGGATCAAGCGGGGCGTCCAGTGGACGGCCCGCCCGCCGAACGCCGAACGCATCCCCGACAAGTTCGCGGCCTCCCGCAAGAAGGGCATATGGATGGGCGGGGTGCCGCCCTGGGGCTACCGTGTGGAGAACCGCAAGCTGGTGATTGACGAGGCGCGCGCGGAACATGTGCGCTGGATCTTTGCACGATTCCTGGAAATCGGCTCGGGCACGGAACTGGCGCGCGAGGTGGAAAAGCGCGGTCTGCGCACCCCCAGGGGCAACCGGATCGACAAGAAGTTCCTCTACCGGATGCTGAACAACCGCGCCTATATCGGCGAGGCGGTGCACAAGGGGCAGAGCTACCCCGGCGAGCATGATGCCATCATCGACCGCGCGACGTGGGACCGCGTCCACGCGATCCTGAAGGAGAGCCCCCGCAAGCGCGCCGCGCGCACCCGGGCCGAGACACCGGCGCTGCTCAAGGGGCTGCTTTACGGGCCCGATGGCGCGGCGTTCTCGCCCAGCCACACCCGCAAGGGCGACAAGCTCTACCGTTACTACGTCAGCCAGACGGTTCTGAAGCATGGCGCCGGAACCTGTCCGGTCGGCCGGGCGCCGGCGGGCGAGATCGAGGCCGCCGTGATTGACCAGCTGCGCGCCGTGTTCCGCCAGCCCGAGATCGTGGTGGCGACGTGGAAGGCAGTGAAGGCGCAGGATGGTGACATCACGGAAATCGACGCCCGCACCGCCCTCCAGCAACTCGACCCGCTATGGGACGAACTTTTCCCGGCCGAACAGGCGCGGATCGTGGCGCTGCTGGTGGAACGGATCGACATTGGCACCGCAGGGCTCGACATCCGGCTGCGGGTGGATGGGCTGACAAGCCTCGCGCGGGAGTTGATGGTCGATAACGGAAAGGAAGCTGCATGAAACCCGCCGCCACACCTGACACCATCACGATCCACGTCCCGTTCCGCATCATCAAACGCGGCGGGCGGAAGGAGGTGCAGCTTCCTCCGGACGTGCCGGTTCAGCGCAGGACCGACAACACCCTGATCAAGGCCCTGGCCCGTGCGTTCCGCTGGAAACGCATGCTGGAATCCGGTGAATTCACCACCATCAGTGAACTCGCCGAGCACGAAGGCATCGCGCCGTCCTACATGACCCGCGTATTGCGGCTGACCTTGCTTGCGCCCGACATCGTCGAGGCTATCCTGGATGGGCGGCAGGTTCCTGGCATCAGCATGTCACGATTGCTCGACCCCTTTCCCCTTGAATGGGTCGAGCAACGAAAGCAATCTAGTCTGTAGCGGCATTACAGATCATTTTCCGATTGACTCGGTCCGGCCCGCGTGCTATCTTTTTCTGTAGATCGCCAAACAGAGGATTCAGGATGCGGCTCTCCGAGCTATCTGACATTCACTTCGGATACACCGCGCGCGGCAGGCTCGAGCCGCGACCAGATGGCGGCGTTCCTGCGCTGCAGCTGCGCGACGTGAGCGCCCACGGCGAAACCCCGGGCACCGACCTGCAGCGATACGACTTGGGTGATCTGCCCGATCGGTACTTCGTGCGCGGCGGCGAAGTGGTGTTTCGCTCGCGCGGCGAGCCGAATACCGCCGTCGCAATTCCCGACGATCTGCCCGAGCCCATCGCCGTCATCGTCCCGCTTGTCATTATCCGCCCCGACCGCGCGCGCATCCTGCCGGATTACCTTGCCTGGGCCATCAACCAGCCGACCGCGCAGAGTGCGTTGGGGGCCGGCGCACAGGGAACCAGCCTCAGGATGATTCCCATGGCCACGCTGGAACGCCTCGATATCCCAGTGCCCGATTTTCAAGCGCAACGGCGGATCGTCGCGCTCAGCGCCCTCGCGACGCGCGAAATGCAGCTCTTGCAAGACCTCGCCGCAAGACGCACCCAGTATATGAGCGCAATTCTCGACCAGGCCGCCCGCGCCACCGACCAGAAGGAAATTCCCCGATGACCGATCAGATCACCCAGGACCAGGTCAACAACGCTGCATGGGCGGCCTGCGACACCTTCCGCGGCGCCGTCGATCCGGCGCAATACAAGGACTACATCCTGGTGATGTTGTTCCTGAAATATATCTCGGACCTGTGGAACGACCACGCCGAGGCTTATCGCAAGCAATATGGCGAGGACGAGATCCGCATCCGCCGCCGCCTTGAGCGCGAACGCTTCATCCTGCCCGAGGGCGCCAGCTTCTACGACCTCCACGCACAGCGAGGCGAGCCCAATATCGGCGAACTCATCAACATCGCGCTGGAGAAGATCGAGGACACCAATCGCGCCAAGCTCGAAGGCGTCTTCCGCAACATCGACTTCAACTCCGAAGCCAATCTCGGCCGCCCGAAGGATCGCAACCGGCGCCTGAGGAACCTGCTCGAGGACTTCGCCAAGCCCGAGCTCGACCTGCGCCCCAGCCGGGTCAACCAGGACATCATCGGCGAATGCTACATCTATCTGATCTCGAAATTCGCCTCGGACGCCGGCAAGAAGGCGGGCGAGTTCTACACCCCCGCCGCCGTCTCGCGCCTGCTCGCCAAACTGGCCGCGCCAAAGCCCGGCAACACCATCTGCGACCCGGCCTGCGGCTCGGGCTCGCTGCTGATCCAGGCTTCGCAGGAGGTCGGCTCGGAAAATTTCGCCCTTTACGGGCAGGAGGTGAACGGGGCCACCTGGGCGCTGGCGCGGATGAACATGTTCCTGCATGCCCGTGACGCCGCCCGCATCGAATGGTGCGACACGCTCAACAGCCCGACGCTGGTCGAGGACGATCACCTGATGCGCTTCGACGTGGTGCTGGCCAACCCGCCCTTCAGTCTCAAGAACTGGGGCGCCGAGAATGCCGAGAACGACCCGTGGAACCGTTTCTGGCGCGGCATCCCGCCCAAGTCCAAGGGCGACTATGCCTTCATCACCCACATGATCGAGACCGCCAAGCGCCAGTCGGGTCGGGTGGCGGTGATCGTGCCCCATGGCGTGCTGTTTCGCGGCGGCGCCGAGGGGCGCATCCGGCAGAAATTGATCGAGGAAAACCTGCTCGATGCCGTGATCGGCCTGCCCGCCAACCTCTTCACCACCACCGGCATTCCCGTCGCCATCCTGGTCTTTGACCGGGCGCGCGAGGAAGGCGGCGCACGCGAGGGCGAACGCGACGTGCTCTTCATCGACGCCAGCCGCGAGTTCACCCCGGGCAAGAAGCAGAACATCCTCGACAATGCCCATATCGAAAAGATCGTGCAGACCTATCGCGACCGCGCCGAGATCGAGCGCTATTCGCACCGCGCGACCCCCGAGGAGATCGCCGAGAACGGCTATAACCTCAACATCCCCCGCTATGTGGACACCTTCGAGCCGGAGGAGGAGATCGACGTGGCCGCTGTGCAGAAAGAAATCGACCGGATCGAGGCGGAACTGACCGAGGTTCGCGCAAAGATGGCAGGCTATCTCAAGGAGCTTGGCGTAGATGCGTGAGGGCGAAATCATCCTCTATGCCACCGAGGACGGCGCGGCCGAAATCCAGCTTCGCGCGGTTGATGGCACGGTGTGGCTGAGCCAGGCCGAGATGGCCGAGCTTTTTCAGACGACAAAGCAGAACATCAGCCTGCATGTGCGCAACATCCTCGCCGAGGGAGAGTTGGAGCCGGAGTCAACTGTCAAGGAATACTTGACAGTTCAAACCGAGGGCAAAAGGCAGGTAAAGCGGTCAATGACGCTGTATCGGCTCGAAATGATCCTCGCCGTCGGCTATCGGGTGCGCAGCCCCCGCGGGGTGCAGTTCCGCCGCTGGGCCACCGCGGCGCTGAAGGAATATCTCGTCAAGGGCTTCGTCATGAACGACGAGCGCCTGAAGGACCCCGCATGGGATTACTTCGATGAGCTGCTTGAGCGTATCCGCGACATCCGCGCGTCCGAGGCGCGGTTCTATCAGAAGGTGCGCGACATCCTGGCGCTGTCCGAGGATTACGACCCGAAATCATCCGCCGCGCAGGAATTCTATGCGAAAATTCAGAACAAGATGCTTTTTGCCGTCACCGGCCACACGGCGGCGGAGCTGATCCGCGAGCGCGCCGACCCGGCAAAGCCCAACATGGGGCTGACCACATGGAAGGGCGCGGTGGTGCGCAAGGGCGATGTGAGCACCGCCAAGAACTATCTGGGCGAGGCGGAAATCCGCGAACTCAACCTGATCGTCACCATGTTCCTCGACACCGCCGAACTGCGCGCCAGCCGCCGCCAGACCATGCGGCTCGCCGAGTGGGAAGGCGTGCTGGACAATTTCCTGCGTTCCAACGAACTGCCGAAGCTTCAAGGTGCGGGCAGTGTTTCTGCCAAAGAAGCCAAGCGCATCGCCCACGCCCGCTACGGCGAATTCGACGCAAGGCGCAAACAGGCGCAAAGAGCCGAGGCCGAAAGGACGGACGAACTGGAAGAACTCAAGCGCATCGCCAAGGCCGCCGAGGGGCGTGGAAAGGGGGTGCGGAATGCTTGAGGGGTGGACAAGCGCGCCGATTGCAGACGTTGCCGCAATCCATTCCGGTGGAACGCCGAACAAGGCGCGCGAAGATTATTGGGGAGGACCAATCCCTTGGGTCACTGTCAAGGATATGAAGAGCATACGCCTGAATAGCGTCGGGCTCTCGCTTACTGAAGAGGGGGCCGCGACAATCCGTGTCGTGCCGCCAGGGTCGATCTTGGTACTCGTCCGGGGAATGGGGTTGTTCAAGGACCTGCCAGTTACGATTTGCGACAGGCCAGTGGCCTTCAATCAGGACATTAAAGCCCTTATCCCAAAAGGAAACGTAGTGCCGGACTTTCTGGCGATAGCACTGACCGCGCGGAAAGAAGACATTCTCCGTCACGTCGATAGCGCAGGCCATGGGACAGGGCGGCTTGATACCGAATTACTAAAGTCCACGCCAATCCCGCTCCCCCCGCTCCCCGAACAGCGCAAGATCGCCGAGATCCTGCGCACATGGGACACAGCCCTTGAGGCCCTCACCGCCCTGCGCAAAGCCAAGTCGCGATATTACAAGGCTGTTGCGCGTCGTTTCTTCGACCCTTGTCATCCTTCCTTTGGTCAGCGCTCGAATGACTGGCGCGAATATGAACTGGGCGACGTGTTTCGCGAGCGCGTGGAAAGCGGCAACGCCGATGATCGGCTGCTCAGCGTCACCATGAATGGCGGCGTGATCGACCGCGAGGATGTCGGCCGAAAGGATACCTCGACCGAGGACAAGTCCCGCTACAAGCTCGTGCTGCCAGGCGACATCGCTTACAATACCATGCGGATGTGGCAGGGCGTCTCGGGCCTTTCATCTCTACGCGGGATCGTCAGCCCGGCCTATACGGTCGTCACACCAATCGAGGAGCGTATCCTTGGCCGCTTTGCCGCCCACCTCTTCAAGTCACGCCGGATGGTGTTCGATTTCGAACGTTATTCGCAGGGTCTGACCAGCGACACCTGGAACCTGAAGTTTCCCGCCTTCGCCAAGATCAAGGTCTGGCTTCCGCCCATTCCGATGCAAGAGCGGCAAGCAGACCTTCTCGACGCAATGTTGCACGAACTCACCCTCATCGACGCCGAAATCGAAGCCCTCACCCGCCAGAAACGCGGGCTGATGCAGAAGCTGCTGACGGGGGAATGGCGGGTGAATTCGGGGGTAGCGTAATGGTGTTGGGCTATCGCGAATATGATCCGACCCGCGACGGAGTTCTAGAATATGATCCGACCCGCGACGGAGTTCTAGAGGTCGACCAGATCGGGGCCGACAAGGTTGATGTATTCTTCGTGCCGCCGGAACACAGTTTGATTGATGCGGGACTAGATCCGCAAAAGGCACACAATCATCGCACCAAACTACTTGAGATCGACGGAAAGGATGCCAAGCTCACGATCGTTCCAATTTGCACTTTCGCCAATAGAGACGGCTTTCTGAGGCCGAAGTACGAGCAGGTTGAACGGATCACTTTGGAGGGCGAAAGATTCTATGGTGACTTGCCGTCAACGCCCGATGAAATCCTGGACCTGCTCGAAGAGCTGCCGCCTGCATTTACCAAGAATTATGCTTTTGGTCTGGGCCTTGCCAAACCGTATCGCTTCATCATCGATGCAGTCGAACAGCTAACCGACTGCACCGAGATCGTTATCAGCGGAACGCGAGACACTGGACCCGCATCGAACGGTAAGATCTTCTACATTTCTCGGAAGGATTTCGAGCGCGCACGCCGCTCCATGAACAGCATTGGCAACTTGGCGCAGGCGGCCGTACGAGAAGTCCGGAGGGTTGCCGCCTACAACATCTTTGCCGAAAGCATGGGCATGAATCCGGTTGAGCCCAAGCTGGGCCGCCATCCGCACCGGAAACTATTCACAACGATCGCGCAAGGCAAGGAGCAGCTCTCTGAAGAAGAGCAAATGGCCATCCTGCAAGCGATGGGCAATCATGCGGCCAAACTGGCCGAGGAAGAGCCTGAAAAGCTCGCCAAGCTTCGCGGTGACATCGAACTGGTAACACTTGAAACGCTGATCCAGCAGTACGAAGCAATGTTGAGGAAGAAGCTTGCCGAGAACGAATGGCAGGAGTTCTTTAACGAGAACCCTTTCATCCTGAACTTGGCCTTCGGATACCCCGTCATCAAAGTCCGCGATCAAGCATCGGTCGGCGGACGGAAGCTGTCGGGAGACGGCGAAAAGATCACTGACTTCTTGGTAAAGAACAGCCTGACTAACAACACCGCAATTTTCGAGATCAAGAAGCCCCAGACGCCAGTTCTCAACAAGCGACCGTTCCGAGAGGGCGTCTTTACTCCTTCGGCAGACCTTTCCGGCTCAATCAACCAGGCGCTCGATCAGAAATATCAATTCCAGAGGCAAGTCGCGCAGATCAAGGAAAATTCCCGGCTCTATGACATCGAGTCCTATGCGGTTCACTGCTGCCTCGTCGTCGGAACGACGCCAGAGAGTGAGGACCGACAGAAATCATTCGAGTTATTTCGCAGAAATTCGAAGGATGTGGAGATCGTCACATTCGACGAACTTCTCGAGAAGCTGAAACAACTGGCTGATTTCCTCCGCACCGCAGATGAGGAGGCAGCCGAATGAAATTCGAAGTCTATTGCGACGAGACGCTGCCCGATCTCTTCACCTCGCAGCACCCACAGGCGCGCTACCTGATGATCGGCAGTCTCTGGCTACCCGCCGATCTGCGCGATACGGTCAAGGCCCGCATCGCCGAATTGCGCGACCGGCACGGCGTGCATGGCGAAATGAAGTGGCGCAAGGTCTCGCCCGCGAAGCTGGACTTCTACACCGATCTTGTCGATCTATTCATGAGCTTCGGGCTCGATCTCCGGTTTCGCTGCATCGCCGTCGATCATCAGGCGATGAATTTGAGGCTGCACAATGGCGATGCCGACCTGGGCTTTTACAAGTTCTATTACCAGGTCCTGCACCACTGGATACTGGACTTGAACGAATACACGGTCTTCTGCGATCTCAAGCGCAACCGCGACCGCACGCGTCTGGCCACGCTGAAGCGGGTCTTGAACAACGCAAACCGCAGCTCGCGCATTCTCGACGTGCAATCGCTGCCCTCGCCCGAAGTGGTCCTGCTCCAGCTTTGCGATGTGCTGCTGGGTGCCGCCTCGGCGCGGATGAACGCACGCAACGACCTTGGACCGGCCAAGGAAAGCCTGATCGCGCATCTCGAAAGCCGACTTGGGCGGAGGCTGGGGCCAACGCACAAGTCGGAGGAGAAGTTCAACATCTTCCGCATTCATCTGGGGGGCGGATGGTGATGCCCCCGTTGCTGGAATTGCCCGACCAGGCGGCCTATCGCGCGCATTACGAACGGACGCTTTGTCGCGGGGGCATCGTCACGCATGACGGCATCCCGGTGTTCTTTCGCAAGAGTGAATTCGACCACGCCTTCTTCGAAAGCTCTGATCGCAGAGGGGCGAACGACGTGTTCTCACAGGATCGGGCGATGCGGATGGATTGGATTCCGGTTGCCCTGGCAGATCCGAATGTTCCCTGCTTCCAGGGCTGGAACCGGAAAAGGCGGCGCTATGATCCGACACGCCGCGTTGCGGTGGTCATCGATGATTTCGTGATCGTCATCGGCATCCGGCAAGCCCGCGGCGGCGTGATGAAGGCAAATTTCATCACCTGCTACTGCGCTGACAACAGCATCGGCAAAATCCGGAAATCACCCCGCTGGACCTTGCAGGAATGTCTCAATGCAATGCGTTAGGAGATGGCGGACGCTGATTTGCTACGCTGGCTCAGCGTCCGAAGCCTCGATAGGTTCACGGCCGCTGGGCAGTGAACTCAACAGAGATATGGTCATCGTATGGCTCAAATGTCAAGGCCGCCTTAACGGGCAGCCCGGTGCCTTCCCCCCACATCAGGCCAGCGGAGAGCGCCCATGACCTTCAACGCCGCCGAGAAATACCAGTCGCAGATTCCCGCCCTGCAAATGCTGGTGGCGCTGGGGTTCACCCCGCTCAGCCAAGAAGAGGCGCTGCGTCTCCGCGGCGACCGGCTGCGCAACGTTGTGCTCGACGACGTGCTGGCCGAGCAACTGATGAAGATCAACCGCTTCACCCACCGCGGGAGGGAATACGCCTTCGACCTCGAGGACGCGCATGAGGCGATGCGGCGGCTCAAGCCCACCCCGGACCGGCTCAAGGGGCTGCGCGGCACCAACCAGGACATCTACGACACGCTGCTTCTCGGCACAACGATCACCAAGTCCATCGACGGGGATTCGAAGAGCTATTCCTTCCGCTACATCGACTGGGAGAACCCGGCGAACAACGTCTTTCACGTCACGGCCGAATTTTCGGTCGAGCGCACGGGCTCGAGCAGCACGAAGCGTTGCGACATCGTCGCCTTCGTCAACGGCATCCCCGTTCTGGTTATCGAGAACAAGCGGCCAACCGAGAGCCTGAAAAAGGCCGACAGTCAGCTGATCGGCTATCAGAAAGAGGACAACATTCCGCATCTCTTCCACTTCGCGCAATTGCTCATGTCAATGAACCGCGTCGAGGCGCGCTACGCCACGGTGGGGACGCCGCGCAAGTTCTGGCAGACATGGCGCGACGAAGAGGACCGCGACGAGGATATCGCCCGCATCGCGAACCGCTCTCTGAGCGAGGAGGAAAAAGCTGCGATCTTCTCGGGCGATTTTGCGCCCGCGCGTCGCTATTTCGACGAGATGGCAGCGGGAGGCGCCCGGGAGGTGACCGCGCAGGATCGAACAATCCACGCCCTTTGTCGGCCCGAACGGCTGCTCGACATCATCCGGCGCTTCACGGTCTTTGACGGCGGCGTGCGCAAGGTCGCGCGACACCAGCAGTTCTTCGGCATTCGCCGTGCCATCGAGACGGTCCGACAGTTCAATCCGGATGGATCGCGCAAGGGCGGCGTGATCTGGCACACACAAGGCTCCGGCAAATCACTGACAATGGTCATGCTGGGGCGCGCCCTGGCGCTTGAGCCCAGTATAGAGAACCCGCGCATCCTGATCGTCACCGACCGCGACGATCTGGACAAGCAGATCAAGGGCACCTTCAAGTCCTGCGACATGGAGCCGGTGCGGGCGACCAGCGGCGCCAACCTGCTCGAGTTGATCCGCAACCGGACGCCGCTGGTCACGACCATCATCAACAAGTTCGACACCGCGCTGCGGAACAGCGACTTCGCTGACGATGACCCGAACATCTTTGTGCTGGTGGACGAAAGCCATCGCAGCCAGACCGGGCGCTACGGTGGGCACAGCCAATTCGCCACCAAGATGCGCCGCCTGCTGCCCAAAGCCTGCTACCTGGGCTTCACCGGCACACCCTTGCTGAAGAAGGAAAAGAACACGCTCTCGACCTTCGGGCGGCTGATCCATCATTACAAGATCGACGAGGCCGTCGCGGATGGGGCGGTCGTCCCGTTGCTCTACGAAGGCCGCATGGTCGAACAGCAGGTGAGCGGCGACGTCATCGACTCATGGTTCGAAAAGATCAGTGAGGGTCTGACCGACAGCCAGAAGGCCGACCTCAAGCGCAAATATTCCCGCATGGACGCGCTGGCCAAGACGGATCAGGCGATCCGCGCCAAGGCCTTCGATATCTCTGAGCATTTCCGCCAGCATTGGCAGGGAACCGGCTTCAAGGCACAACTCGTCGCTCCGTCCAAGGCCGCAGCGGTCAAGTTCAAGGAGGTTCTGGACGAGATCGGTCATGTAACGAGCGAAATCATCATCTCGCCGCCGGATGAAAACGAGGGCAACGAAGAGGTTGACCAGGAGTCCAAGGACCTCGTCCGCCGCTTCTGGTCGCGGATGATGGAGCGCTACAAGACGCAGGAAGAATACAACCGGCAGATCATCGAGGCGTTCAAGGGTTCTGGTGACCCCGAAATCCTCATCGTCGTCTCAAAACTTCTGACCGGCTTCGACGCGCCCCGCAACACCGTTCTCTACATCTGCAAGCCCCTCAAGGAGCACAACCTTCTGCAGGCCATCGCGCGCGTGAACCGGCTCTATGAAGAGGACGGCGTGGAGAAGCAATTCGGCTTCATCATCGACTACGAGGGGCTTCTCGGAGAGCTCGACAAGGCGCTGACGACCTACAGCGCCTTCGAGGGCTATGACCCGGCCGATCTTGCCGGCGCGGTGCACGACATCAGGGAGGAGATCCGCAAACTGCCGCAGATTCACGACCAGCTCTGGGATCTGTTCAAGCCCGTGCGCAACAAGAAGGATATGGAGCAATTCGAGCAGCTGCTGGCCGATGAGGCACTGCGGCAGGACTTCTACACCCGACTGAAGGCCTTCAGTCGCTGCCTCCACATCTCGCTTTCATCCGACAAGCTCTATGACGTGTTCGACGAGGCGAAGATCGACGCACTGAAGCGGGACTGGAAGCAGTTCTCAGAACTCAAGCGTTCGGTTCAACTGCGCTACCAGGAAACCGTGGATGTCCGCGAATTCGAGCCCAAGATCCAGAAGCTTCTGGACGACCACGTCGTTGCGATGCCGGCCGAAACCATCATCGAGGTCGTGAACATTAACGATCCCGATGCACTGAAGGCCGTAGTCGAGGAAACGGGCGTGTCGGAAGCATCGCGCGCGGACCGGATCGCCAGCGCAACCCGCAAGGTCATCACCGAAAAGATGGATGAGGATCCGTCCTTCTACAAGCAGTTCTCGGAACTGCTCGAAGAAACGATCCGCGCCTATCGGGAGAAACGGCTGTCCGAGCGGGACTATCTCGGCCGTGTCGTTGATCTCGCCAGCAAGGTTTCGCGGAGAGACCGTGGCATTGACGTTCCCGCATCCATCCGGAACGACGATGATGCGCAGGCATTGTTCGGGATTCTTGACGGGCAGATAAAGGACCGGACTGGCCAGCCCGTCACAGGCGACGATGCCGCCGAAATCGCGGTTGAGATCATCGCCATCATCAAGGATCACCTGATCGTCGACATCTGGTCGAACGACGTGGCGCAAAACAGACTTCGCAACGCCATAGACGACTATTTCTTTGACGTACTCCGGGATCAGAAGGGCATCGGTTTCGACGTGGATACCCTCGATGAACTCGAACTCAGGATCATGAATCTGGCGCGCGCACGGTTCCCGGCATGACTGCGGATGTCCACCGACTCGAATACGGTAAACAGGAGATCGTTTACCGGGTCGTCCGGCGCCCGCGCGCGACCCTTGAAATAGCCGTCGAACCGGACGCCTCGGTGGTTGTTGCCGCCCCAATGGATGCGCCTCTGGAGGCCATCGAGGCAAAGCTGAAAAAGCGTGCGGCCTGGGTTATGCGGCAGCAGCGATACTTCTCGCAGTTTCTGCCCCGAACGCCAGAACGGCGCTACATCGCCGGCGAAACGCATCTGTATCTGGGGCGCCAGTACCGGCTGAAAGTTGTCCTCCATGTCCAGGAAACGGTCAAGCTCCTGCGGGGATTCATTGTGGTGCAAACCCACCGACCGAACCGCGCCGAAATCACGCGCGAGCTCGTGGATACCTGGTACCGGCAACGAGCCCATATCAAGTTTCCGGAGCGTCTCGAGGCATGCCTCGGGCGATTCCCGAATTCGGAAACTTTCCGCCCCAAAGGTCTCATCATTCGCCAGATCAAACAGCGCTGGGGTTCGATGTCTCCGTCCGGCCGCCTTCTTTTGAACCTGCGGCTGATACAGGCGCCAGTGGATGCGATCGATTACGTGATCACCCACGAACTCTGCCACATGGCCGAACCCCATCACGGCCCGGCATTCTTTGAGCTTCTGGAGAAAGTCATGCCCGACTGGGAGCGCAGAAAGCACCGATTGGAACGTGCAATGGCCTGAGAACGTCCGAGCCCGGTCGTTTCTCCGGTGTTGCGACCGCCATCGAAGTGTTTAGGTTGCGTTGCAAAATAATGATTTGATTTCAGTGCATTACGAAAAATTCACGATATCCACGCAGTCATGAGGTTCAGAGAAAAACGGCCGGGAGAGACGCATTTGGGCCGTTTTGCTCGGGCGAAGGTGAACAGCCTACCGGCTTAACCCTTGAAAACAACGGAAAAATCCGGGCGCCACGGGGGCGGAGAAACATTCCTCAAAGATCAGTGGCGGAGGAGGTGGGATTCGAACCCACGGTGGGCTTTTGACCCACGCCGGTTTTCAAGACCGGTGCATTCGACCACTCTGCCACTCCTCCGTGAAGCCCGTGAGCGCCGCGATGCTCCCTAG
>JALWJU010000279.1 GCA_026997055.1 Paracoccaceae bacterium
TGCACAGCGATTTCTCATCGGTCGGTACGCCGGGCTGCACCTCGACTTCCAGCGTCATGGCGTCCAGGTGGCCCTCCTTGAACAGGCGGATCTGGTAGTAGGGCGCCAGCCCCTCGAGGCCGATGATCACCGCTTCGATCTGGCTCGGATAGACATTCACGCCGCGGATGATCAGCATGTCGTCATCGCGCCCGGTCACGCGCAGGATACGCAGATGGGTGCGCCCGCAGGCGCAGGGCTCGTCGGTGAGCCGGGTAATGTCGCGGGTGCGGTAGCGGATCATCGGCATGGCTTCCTTGGTCAGCGTGGTGATGACCAGCTCGCCCTCCTCGCCCATGGGCAGGGGCTCCAGCGTCTCGGGGTCGATGATCTCGAACAGGAAGCAATCCTCCCAGCCGTGCAGGCCGGCGCGCGCGGTGTCGCATTCCACCGCCACGCCCGGCCCCATGATCTCGCTGAGCCCATAGACATCGACCGATTTCAGCCCCAGCGCGCGGTCGAGCTCGGCGCGCATCTGCTCGCTCCAGGGCTCGGCGCCGAAGATGCCCCGCGCGAGCGAGCCGGCGGCGATGTCCACCCCCATCTGGCGCGCCACCTCGGCGATATTGAGCGCGTAGGAGGGGGTCGAGCACAGGATGCGGGGCCTGAAATCCTCGATCAGGGTCACCTGCCGCTCGGTCCCGCCGCCGGAGACCGGCACCACCGCGCAGCCCAGCCGCTCGGCGCCGTAATGCGCCCCGAGCCCGCCGGTGAAGAGGCCATAGCCATAGGCATTGTGCACGATATCGCCCGGCCGCGCACCGATACAGGCGAGCGAACGCGCCATCAGGTCGCCCCAGCGCTCCACGTCGGCCCTGGTATAGCCCACCACCGTGGGCTTGCCGGTGGTGCCGGAAGAGGCATGGATGCGCGCGAGCGTATTGACCGGCTGGGCGAACATGTCGAAGGGGTAATTGTCGCGCAGATCGGTTTTCACGGTAAAGGGAAAGTGGCGGATGTCGGCGATGGTCCTGAGCCGGCCGGGCTTCACCCCCGCCGCGTCGAAGGCCTGCCGGTAATGGGGAACATGCTCGTAGGCGCGCTCGAGCGACCAGCGCAGGCGCTCGGCCTGAAGCTCGGCAAGTGCTGTGCGCGGCATGGTCTCGGTCTCGCGGTCAAACATGAAATCGGGTGCTTCGCTCATCCCTCTTTTCCTCCCTTGCTGCCCGCGTCCTCACCCGTCAGGCTCTGGTCCAGCCCGGCTGGAGGCCTGCGCGCGACTTCCCCGCTCCCCGGGCCGGCATTCTGTTGAGGGCATAGCCCTGGTCAAAGGCCGCCCTGGTGATGAGATTGAACTTGAAGGCCCAGCCGCTCGCCGCCGCCCCGAGCCCGGCAAGAAACAGCGCCAGTTCGCCGATCGGCGCCCAGAGGGGCAGGAGGGCGGCCAGCGCCAGAGCGGCAAGCGCCGCCTGGGGGGCGAAGGTCAGGGCCGGGCAGGCATTGAGCGCGGCGATGGCCTTGGTCGGTGCGCCATCTCGGCGGATGCCCGTGCGGTAGCGCCGCCAGGCGGCGAAACGCAGCCCCAGCAGCAGGACCAGGGCGCCGGGAAGCCAGCCGGGCACGGCCCATTCCAGCGCCACCAGCAGCGCAGCCAGCAGGCCCGCGCCTTCAGCGAGCCCGGTTGCCACGATCAGCGCCACGATCTCGGGGCGGCGCCAGAGCGGGATGCCCTTGGCCGCCCTGAGGATGCGCCCCTGTGCATAGAGGAAGCCCAGCGCAAACAGCGCCGCCGCCACACCTGCCAGCCGCGCCGGGCCAAGGCCCGCCACCCCCATCAGCCAGCCCATCCCGCCAAGGGCGAAGAACGGCAGGGCAATCATCGCCTCGCGGGTCATCCAGCTCATCTGCGGGTGGCGATAGACATTGAGAAAGCGCCACGGCTTGCCGATCTCGGCCCAGACATGGGCGAGACCGATGCCGACCATGGCCAGCGCCAGAAGGGCAATCCACCACGAGGACGGCCCCGCTAGCATGTTGGCCGCAAACAGCCCGGTGCCGGAGCCGCCCAGGATGAAGTTCATCGCCGCGCGCCAGTCCCATTGGGTCTGCAGCCTGGGCGAGACGGCGGCGAGGCCGGGCGGGTCTTCGGCCATGGGCGGCGGGCCGGCGGGCGCGGCATCGGGGCCGGCGCGCTCATGCAGGTAGTAGATACCCGGCCCGTTTCCCAGATCCTCGTGCATCCGGCTATGCGCATGTTCACGCAATAGCTGCGAGACATTGCTCTCGGGGTCGTCGAGATCGCCCATCTGCAACGCGCCGGAGATGCAGGAGGCGACGCAGGCGGGCGTCGCCGCCTCGTCCAGCCCCGGCACCAGCCCGGCGGCCAGGCCGCTGTCGATCCGGTCGGCGCAAAGGGTGCATTTCTGCGCCACCCCCAGCCGCTTCTGGTCATCCCTGACCGCCTCGTGGCGCATCTGGCGGCCTCTTCCATAGGCGGGCTCGGGCGCATCCACACGGTAGCGTGCCTGGTAGGGGCAGGCGACGATGCAATAGGAGCAGCCGATGCAGATGTCGTAGTCGATCGTCACGATCCCGTCATCGCGCTTGCGGGTGGCGGTGGAGGGGCAGACTTCGAGGCAGGAAGGCTCTTCGCAGTGCATGCATCCCACCGGGACAAAGGCCCGCGCCACATCCGGGAAGCTGCCGACCTCGAAATCCAGCACCTTGCGCCATTGCACGCCCGGCGCGGTGGCATTGGCGTGCTTGCACGAGGATGTGCAGGTCTGGCAGCCGACGCAGCGGGAGAGATCGACGGTGATCGCCCAGCGGGTCATGGCCGGCCCCCCTTCTCGACCCGCACCCGCACCAGGTCGGCGCCGGAGCCGGTGGCGTCGGTCAGGGCCATGAGCATGGGCGTGAGCGCATTCATGCTCGGGGCCCTGTGACCGGCGGCAAAGGGGGTCTTCCAGTGGTCGAACTGGCCGATCATCAGCAGCGTGTCGGGGCGGATACCCTGGCGCAGGATCGCCCTGCCGCTGGTCTCGGCGCTGGGCGAGAGGATGCGCACCACCTCGCCCTCCTCCACCCCCAGCCGCGCCGCCGCCTGCGGGTTCATCACCACACCGCCATGGCCGGCGACATTGGCGGCGACTTCGTGGATCATCTGGATCGCGACATTGCCGCCCCAGCTGTATTGCATGGAGCGCGCGGTGAGCAGCCAGAAGGGATAATCGCCGATCCTGACGTCATAGGCTTCCTCGAGCGCATCGCTCCACAGGCCGGGCAGGTCCTGGTAATGCGGCAGCGGCTCGTATTCGCGCAATTGCCGGTCCCACCAGGTGATGCCCTTTTCGTGCAGGCGGGCGGCAAGCTCGGCGCCGATGCGCTTGAGCCGCTCCTGATAGGGAAGCTCGAATCGCAGGCCCTGCTCGACCATGGCCGGGTAGAGGTACCAGCGCGCGCGGGGAAACGGCCGGGTGCGGAAGCCGTGCTCGCGGAAGTATTCGAGCCCGTCATGCGCCTCGCCTTCCGTCAGTTCGGCCGAGGCGGCGCGGCAGGTGGCGTCCCAGATCTCTTCCACATCATGCTCGGCCGAGGGCTCCAGCGAATGATCCCAGCCCTCGCCATAGAGCCGCACGCCGTGGGCGCCGCGATTGATGGCGGCGTTGTATTTCTCCAGCAGCCCGGTGCCCTTGGCAAGCTGGGTGGAAATCCAGGTGAAATCCTTCGCCTCACCCATGGGTCTGGCCGCCGGGTCGCGCAGGGCAAAGCCCTGATGATCCCAGAATTGCTCGATATACTTGGAGCCGCCGATGCGGATCAGCTGCAGCCCCTCCAGATCGGTGCATTCGGGCAGCAGCACGTCAGCCATGTGGTTGGTCTCGTCGAGCGTATAGGCGAAGGCGACGGTGAAGGGGAAATTGGCGATGGCGTCCTCGACCTTGCCGGTATCCCAGAAGCTGATCGCCGGATTGGTGCGATAGACGAACCACACGTCGGGCGGCGTCGGCTTGGGCAGGTGCTCGGCTCCCTTGCCCTGCCACATCCATGCCAGATGGGTGGGGCCAAGCGCCTGGCTCCACGGGGAATTGGCCGCCAGCGGCACCAGCGTCTGGTGGGCGTGGCGCGAGGGGCCGGACTCGACCCATTCGCCCTTTTTCGTCGGGTTCATCGGGTAATTCATGAAGCCGTCCGGGCCGGGAACCACCGACGACCAGCGGTTGTCGGCCGGACGGTTCAGCCGCACCGTGGTGCCCAGCGTGCCGCCGGGCACTTCGAGCGCGCCCACCAGCACCGCCATCAGGGTGCGCGCCCAGGTGCATTCGTAGCCGCCCCAGCCGTTGGAGACGGTCTTGCCCAGGCTGATCGCCACCGGGCGCAGGGGCATTTCCTGCCCGTCCACCATGGTGGTCGCCCCGACCCGCGCGTGGTCGAGATAGTCGAACGCCACCTTGCGGATGGTCTCGGCGGGCACGTCGCAGATCTC
>JALWJU010000280.1 GCA_026997055.1 Paracoccaceae bacterium
GCCATATGCATGACCGCACGCCCCGCCGCCGCCAGCGCCCGCGCCGCGGCCAGGCTGCGCCTGCCGATCGCGCAATGCAGCACCACGCGCCGCCCCGGCAGCACCGGGAAACAGTCCGGGTCGAGCCCGGAGAGCGGCAGCAGCATCGCTCCGGCAATGTGCTCGGCCTCGTATTCGCGCGCCTCGCGCACATCCACCAGCAGCACTTCGCCCCGCCCGAGCCACTCGGCCACCTGTTGCGGCGAGACTTCACCGATCGACTGTAGCGAAATGTCCCTGGCCATGCTGCGCCCTTTCGTCCCGAAGCGATGCCGATCTTGCCCGAAAGCAGGCGGAATGTCGGTCCGGATTTTGCGCTGCGCGGATGACAACAGCCCGAAAAGAGCCCCGCAAACGAAAAACGGTGCCACCCTCAGAGGTGGCACCGCTTTGCTCCTCATGCCGGAGAAATGCCGGAGAACGCCGGCCCCGGGCCGGCCGCCCGGCCCCGCCTCAGGCGGCTTCGGAGATGAATTTCACCGCGTCGCCAAAGGTCTGGATGGTCTCGGCCGCATCATCCGGGATCTCGATGCCGAATTCTTCCTCGAAGGCCATGACCAGCTCGACCGTATCCAGGCTGTCGGCGCCCAGATCGTCGATGAACGAGGCCGATTCCGTAACCTTGCCCTCTTCCACACCCAGATGTTCCACAACGATCTTCTTCACCCGTTCTGCGACGTCGCTCATGTTGATTCCTCACGGTTTTCAGGCGCTTGGCCCGTTCTTGTCTGGCCGTTGGCGGCCCGTTGAACCCTCGCATTGCCACGCGAGGGCGCCCGCGCCGGACTGGCGCGCGGCAAATCCCGCGCCGCCTATAGCATATCGGGCGCAAGAGGCAAACGGATTCACGATTGCATTTGCGGGCGAGAATGGAGCGGGGCAGTGGAACAGGCATTCTTTTGCCCATTTTAGCCATCGAAATGCCCGATTCACCTGCCATCCACTTGTCAGACCGCCTGCCCATAGAGAATTGCCCATGGATCGTTTCACCCAGACAGACAGTTTTGCCCCCATGATCCCGGCCATTCTCTCGCAGAAAATCGTCGAAATCAGCATTATTACAGGTATGATAGGGTTTCTGCTGTTTCTGCTTTTCAATCTGCGAAACCGGCACGGAAAGGCGACAAAACGCCAATCTGTTACGTCAAGTAACGTCATCCCCTTCACACGTTCCGGACCGGGGCGGGCCGACGACATGTCTGACCCTGCGGCCCAGATGGAAGCCATTTCCAGAGTGGATTTCGAACCGGTCCGCCTGCTGAACCGCGAAGAGGCCCCCCTCCTGCCCTTGCTGGAAAACTGCGCGCGCGCAATCGGGCGGGGACACCGCGTCATGGCCCAGACCAGCCTCGGAGAACTGATCCGGCCAAGCCCGGGCAGCGCCAGCCGAGAGCAGACCCGGCGCGCCCATGCGTCGATCAACTCCAAGCGGCTGGATTTCGCCATCATTGACCGTGGCGGCCGCCTGGTCTGTGCGGTTGAATATCAGGGGTCTGGTCATTATCATCGGCGCTCCTTCATGCGCGATGCCGTCAAAAGGGAAGCTCTGCGCAAGGCCGGAATAGCCCTGGTGGAAATCCCTCATGGCTACAACCGCTCGGCGGTCGAACAACAAGTTACCCGTATCCTTTCCCGCTCCCTTTGCCGCTCCGAAAAAGGCGACTGGAAAGCCTCCGGCCAAGCCCCGCTCACAGCATCGCCATGCCGCCATTGACATGCAGCGTGGCGCCGGTCACATAGCCCGCCTCCTCGCTGGCCAGATACAGCACCGCGGCGGCGATTTCCTCAGGGCTGCCCATGCGCGCGGCGGGGATCTGGGCGTTGATCGCCGCCTTCTGGTCGTCGCTGAGCGCATCGGTCATGGGCGTGGCGATGAAGCCCGGCGCGACCACATTGGCGGTAATGTTGCGGCTGGCGACCTCCTGGGCGACCGATTTGGTGAGCCCCACGAGGCCGGCCTTGGCGGCGGCATAATTGGCCTGACCCGCATTGCCGGTGGCGCCGACGATGGAGCCGATATTGATGATCCGACCCCAGCGCGCCTTCATCATCGGCCGCATCGCCGCGCGCATCAGGCGCATGGCGCTGGTGAGGTTCACTTCCAGCACCGCATCCCATTCCTCGTCCTTCAGGCGCATGAAGATATTGTCGCGGGTGATGCCGGCATTGTTGACGAGGATGTCGAGCCCGCCCATGGCCTCGGTGGCCTGTTTCGGAAGCGCCGCCACCGCCTCGCGGTCGGCAAGGTTGCAGGGCACCACATGGGCACGCCCACCGAGCTCGGCGGCCAGCGCCTCGAGCGGCTCTACCCGCGTGCCGCTGAGCGCCACATCCGCCCCGGCGCCGTGGAGCGCCCGGGCAATGGCCCCGCCGATACCCCCGGAGGCACCCGTGACCAGCGCCTTTTTCCCCGTCAGATCAAACATTTCTCATCCTTCCCTGATTGCCTGGACCGCCGCCGCCACATCCTCGGGCGCACCCACCTGCCGGCAGGCAATGGAGCGCTCGATACGCCGGATCATGCCGCTGAGCGCCTTGCCGGCACCAATTTCCCAGATTTCCGCAACCCCCTGCCCGGCCATCCAGGCCACGCTCTCGCGCCAGCGCACCGAGCCGGTGACCTGCTCGACCAGCAGGGCGCGGATCTCGTCAGGCTCGCGGACCGCGCGCGCCACGACATTGGCCACCAGCGGCACGGCGGGGGCGCGCATCTCGACCTCGCCGAGCGCCGCCTGCATGGCCTCGGCCGCCGGAGCCATCAGCGCGCAGTGGAAGGGGGCCGAGACCGGCAGCAGCACCGCGCGCCGCGCGCCGGCCTCCCTGGCCAGCTCGATCGCGCGCTCCACCGCGCCCCGATGGCCCGAAACCACCACCTGGCCCGGATCGTTGTCATTGGCCGCCTGGCAGACCGCGCCGGTCTCTCTTGCCGCCACCTCGGCCACCGCACTCGCGGCGGCGAAATCGAGCCCCAGCAGCGCCGCCATCGCTCCCTCGCCCACCGGCACCGCCTCCTGCATGGCCCGGCCCCGGATGCGCAAGAGCCGCGCCGTATCGGCCAGGCTCAGCGCCCCGGCCGCCGCCAGGGCCGAATATTCGCCCAGGCTGTGGCCCGCGACAAAGGCCGCATCCGTGACCGCCACCCCTTCGGCCTCCAGCGCCCGCATGGCGGCAAGCGAAGTCGCCATCAGCGCCGGCTGGGCGTTTTCGGTGAGGGTGAGCGCCTGCGCCTCGCCCTCCCAGATCAGCGCCGAGAGCTTCTCGCCCAGCGCCTCGTCCACCTCGTCGAAAACGGCCCGGGCGGCCGGATAGGCCTCGGCCAGCGCCCTGCCCATGCCCACCGACTGCGCCCCCTGACCGGGAAATACGAATGCGCGGCTCATGCGACCTCCTGACTGTTGCCTTTTCACAGGAGATAACGCCCCGGAGGCGAAGGCGCAATTCGATAAGGCCGGCAAGGCAGGTTCGTCCCCGGCAACAGACAGTCGCGAAACAGCCGCGCGCAAGTCCCTTCCCTTTCGCCTTTCGCCAAATACTCCCGCCGGAGGCACCGAATTTTCTGCGAAAGACGCCACCCGAGCGCCAGCGGCCGCTGTTCAGGCGGCGATGCCCTCGCCCTCCAGACGCGGCCCCAGCAGGACCGGCGTCCCCGACCGCTCCGCCGCCGCCGCCACCGGCCCGGCTCCCCTGGCAATGGCCGCCAGATCCCGCGCCAGACGCAGCCGCCAGGGCTCCAGTTCCTCGCGGCTGCCCTGGGCGACCACCAGGCCGAGCTCCGCCCCGTCCACGCGCAGGATCAGGTTCGCCCCCTCCGGGCTGGCAGGATCCACCCAGAGCATCACCACGTCCACATCGTCGAAGCCATGCAGATTTTCCAGATGGAAGTCCCCCTGGCGACACAGCCAGCCGGCGCGGATCTCGCCGCGCTCCAGATCGAACTGCACCTCGCGGCGCATCCGCCGGGGAGGAGCCGCCAGGAAGATCACCGCCATGGCGCCGAAGAACAGGCTCAGCCCCAGTTTCAGCACCAGCACCTTGGGCGAATATATCGCCCCGGGCAGGAACCACAGCCCCAGCGCCATCGCCGCCATGAACAGACCGATCGCCTTGAAATACCGCTGCAACCCCATGGGCGGGACATCGAATTCGCTGCGCAGGACATAGCCCCACAGGGTCGGGTTCACCTGGAATCCCTGCCCGTCCTCCTGGCTGTGGAATTTCCCGGATCGGTCGCGCGTTCTGTGCTGTTCCATGCCTGCCTCCTGCCCCATGTTCCACGGGTCTGGACCAGCCTTGCGGCGAAAGATGGCGAGAATGGGGCGGATTGCGCATTTTATTGCGGCTTGTTGCGGCGGGCGCGTGCGGATGCGCGTGACATGGCAGCCCAGGGCAGTCCGGGGCAGTCCCCCCCCCTGCAT
>JALWJU010000281.1 GCA_026997055.1 Paracoccaceae bacterium
TCCCGAACCAGCCCTGCGCCCTGCCGGCGGCGATCCGGGCCGGGTATGCCGGACATGATGAACGGACATGACGGGCCGGCAATCGCCCCGGAGGGAAACCCCTTGACGATCTCCGCCGGCTCCACCAGCGTCGGTCGCGATCATCTCGCCACTACCGCAGGAGCCGCCATGCGTGCCTATCAGATAACCGATTGCAGCCAGCCCGCGCATCTCGCCGATATCCCCCCGCCCCGCCCCGGCCCGGGCGAGGTGCTGATCGGGGTGCGCGCCTGCGGGCTGAATTTCGCCGACCTGCTGCTGGCGAAGGGGCAGTATCAGGAGCGCCCGGCCCTGCCCTTCACGCTCGGCATGGAGCCGGCGGGCGAAGTGCTGGCCTGCGGCGAGGGCGTGGATCTGGCGGTGGGCGCGCGGGTGATGGCCTTTGCCCCCCATGGCGGGCTGGCCGAAAAGGCAGTGGTGCCGGAAAGCGCCTGCACCCCGATCCCCGAGACGATGCCCTTCAGCGACGCGGCGGCGTTTCAGGTCGCCTATGGCACCGCCCATCTGGCGCTGGGCCACCGGGCCGGGCTCCGGTCGGGCGAGACCCTGCTGGTGCTGGGCGCCGCCGGGGGCGTGGGGCTGAGCGCGGTGGAGATCGGCAAGCTGATGGGCGCGCGCGTCATCGCCTCGGCCCGGGGCGCGGACAAGCTCGCGGTCTGCGAAGCCGCCGGCGCCGATCACCTGATCGACAGCGAATCGGGCGATCTTGTCGCCGAGGTCAGGGCGCTCGGGGGCGCGGATGTGGTCTTCGACCCGGTGGGGGGCGCGCAGTTCGCCGCCGCGCTTCGCGCCTGCCGCCCCGAGGCGCGGGTGCTGATCGTGGGCTTTGCCAGCGGCGAGGTGCCCCCGATCCCGGCCAATATCCTGCTGGTCAAGAACATCTCGGTGCTGGGCTATTACTGGGGCGGCTATCTCGCCTTTCGCCCCGAGGTGCTGCGCGGCTCGCTGCGTGAGCTGCTCGGCTGGTACGAGGCCGGCAGGCTCAGCCCGCATGTGAGCCACATCCTGCCCCTGGAGCGGGCCGGGGAAGCCTATGATCTATTGCGCGAGCGAAAGTCCACCGGCAAGGTCGTCGTGACGCCGGCCGGCGGCTGAGGCCGGAGCAGAGGCCTGAAGCGCGCCGTAATGCTGCCGCAGCAGCGCCAGCAGCGTGTCCGCGACCGGGCCGGTGCAGGTCTCGGCGCGGTAGAGGTTGATATTCACCTCGCCCAGATCCGGCAGGGCGCCGCCATGGGCGATGCGCTCGACCCCGGGCGGCTCGGTGCCCTCGATCACTGCCTGCACTGCGAGGTCGGCCCCCACCGAAGCGTCGATCGAGCGCGCCGAATCGCTCTCCACCGCCATTTCCCAGCCGATCCCGGCGCGGTCCAGCGCCTCCTGCACGCCGCGGCGAAACATGCAGCTGCGCTCATAGGCGAGGCGCAGGGGGCGCTCCTTCCAGGCGGTGCCGCCGGGGGCGCCGACCCAGACCAGCGGCTGCACGGTCAGGGTCTCGCCGCCGGGCATCAGCCCCTGCTCCGTGGCCAGGATCACGTCGCATTCGCCGCGGGCGAACTGGTCGCGCAGCAGCCGGGTCATGGAAGAGATCAGCGTGACCTTGATACGCGGATATTTGCGATGGATGTGGCGCAGCACCTTGGGGATCGCCGGATAGACGATGTCATGGGGCACGCCGAGGATGATTTCGCCCTCGAATTTCTGCCCGGTCATGTGCTCGACGATCTCGTCGTTGAGCTCCAGCAGACGCCGCGCCCGGCTGACCAGTTGTTCGCCGTCCGCCGTCAGCGAAATGCCGCGCCCGGAGCGGTCGAGCAGGGTGCGGCCCAGGCTTTCCTCGAGCCGCTTGAGCTGCATGGACACCGCCGACTGGGTGAGATTCAGGAGCCCCGCCGCCCGGGTCACGCCGCCGGTATCGGCGACGGTGACGAAGCTGCGCAGGGCGGTGAGGTCGAGATTTCGCGGCATATCACGCTTCCTTATGCTTCATCACACAAACATTCGCTTCTCTTATATATCATCCGCGGCTAGATATCAACAGGCGTGATGCGTGCCCGCTGAATCATCAGGAAAATGAAAGAACATGAAAGGAGCCGCGATGACCACGACCTGCTGCCCGGCCAAGCCCCCGGCCCCGCCCAGCTTCTCCTCCCCATCCGCCGACCGCACTGCCGCGACCGGAGCGCGCCGCGGCCTCTGGCAGGCGCTGAGGCGCCTTGGCGAACTGGCCCGCCAGCGCCGCGCCCTTGCCGAGATGGACGCCCACCGTCTCAGCGACATCGGGCTGAGCGCCGAAGAGGCCCGGCGCGAGGCCGCGCGCCCGTTCTGGGATGCGCCCGAACACTGGCGCCGGCGATCCTGACCCGCCGACCGGCCGCCGGCACCTCCCAGGCGCAAAATCCCGCGCGCCCAAATCCCGCGCACCCTTGAAATGCCCGGCCCGCGTCCCAATATTGGCCGTGAGTGCGTGTCCATCCGGGGCGCGCCCACAGGAGAAATGTGCCGGAACGGCCCCCGTCCGGCTGGCAAGGAGGTTCAGGAGACTCACATGGCTCAATATCAATCTGTACGCACCACCACGGGCGTTCGGGCGGAAATCGACGCGGGCCTGCGCGCCCATATGAACAAGGTCTACGGCACCATGTCCGTGGGCCTCGCGGTCACCGCTCTGCTGGCATGGGCCATTGCCGGGCTGACCGTCACCACCGATCCGGCCCAGGCCGTGGCCCAGATGCCCAACGGCACCCTGCTCAACAGCTTCGGCCACGCGATCTACGCCTCGCCCCTGCGCTGGGTCGTGATCCTTGCCCCGCTGGCGCTGGTCTTCGGCTTCGGCTTCGCCGCGCAGAAGATGTCGGCCGCCGCGCTGCAGCTCTATTTCTACGTCTATGCGGCGCTGATGGGGCTGTCGCTCAGTTCGATCTTCCTGGTCTATACCGGCTTTTCCATCGCCCAGACCTTCCTCATCACCTCGATCGCCTTTGCGGGGCTCAGCCTCTACGGCTACACCACCAAGCGCGACATTTCCGGCTGGGGCGCCTTCCTGATCATGGGCGTGATCGGGCTGATCGTGGCCTCGATCGTCAATCTCTTCCTCGCTTCCTCGGCGGTGATGTTCGCGATCTCCGTGCTGGGCGTGCTGATCTTCGCGGGCCTTACCGCCTATGACACCCAGAGGATCAAGAACGACTACATCCAGCACGCCCAGGCGATGGACAGCGAATGGCTCGGCAAGTCGGCGATCATGGGGGCGCTGAACCTGTATCTCGACTTCATCAACATGTTCATCTTCCTGCTGCAGCTGCTCGGCAACCGCGACTGACGCCGGCAGGGACCCAAGACCAGAAACACACGAGACAGAGACACGCAAGGCAGGGGCCGGTCCGCGCGACCGGCCCTTTCGTTTCGGAAGAATTTGTTTCGCAAGAATTCGCAAGAAACTGCGCGCCCCCGGACTTTGCGCAACGTTAACCTTGATCCGCTACACTGGCCCCCCAGATTGAAGGCAGAGGCATCAGGAGACCGCAAGATGGAAATGCGCCCGATCCCGATAGATGCGCTGGTCAAGGCCGGGCTGTTCCCCTTCCTCGTGGCCGAGGGCGCCTGGGCGCGCTGGCGCGCGGGCGAGCTGCCCGAGCCGCCGGGGCCGCGCAACGGCGTGAGCGGCAGCGGCCGGGGGCTGTCGCTGCTGCTGGTGGGCGATTCGTCCGCCGCCGGAGTCGGCGCGGCTCACCAGGACGAGGCGCTGATGGGCCAGCTCATCCGCGCGCTCGAGGGCGAGTTTCGCCTGCGCTGGCGCGTCGAGGCCAAAAGCGGCGCCACCACCGCCAGCACGCTTGCCCGGCTCCAGCGTGCCGCCCCCGAGCGCTTCGACGTGGTCGTCGTGGCACTGGGGGTCAATGACATCACCCGCGGGCTCAGCCTCGCCCGCCTGCTCAGGCGCCGCGCCCGCCTGTACGACCTGCTGCGGGAGCGTTTCCGTGCCCGGCGCATCATCGCCTCGGGCCTGCCGCCGGTGGGCAATTTCCCGGTCCTGCCCCAGCCGCTGCGCTGGGTGCTGGGGCGCCAGACCGAGCGCTTCGACGCGGCCCTTGAGACGCAGGCACGCGAAATGGGAGTGGATTACGTGCCCTTCACCATCCCCTACCGGCGCGAACTGATGGCCTCGGACGGCTTCCACGCCGCCCCCGAAGCCTACCGCCTGTGGGCGAAAATGCTGGTGCCGCATATCCGTGGCCAGGGCACGGACAGAGCGCCGCCCGCACGCGAAAGGGCCGCCCCGAAGGACGGCCCTGAAAATGCCGGGATGGCAGAGCTTACTTGATCTTGCCTTCCTTGTATTCCACATGCTTGCGCGCCACGGGGTCGTATTTGCGCACCACCATCTTCTCGGTCATGGTGCGGGCGTTC
>JALWJU010000282.1 GCA_026997055.1 Paracoccaceae bacterium
TTCGCCAAGCTCGAATGGCAGAAGCTGAGGGAGCGCAACGAGGCGCTGGACACCCGCGTCTATGCCCGCGCCGCTGCCTGGATCGCCGGGGCGGACCGGTGGAGCGAAGCACAATGGGCCGAACTGGAGCGGCAGTTGGCAACTGGAAACGGCGAGACTGGAACGGCTGCTTCGCCGAAACGCCTGAGCCGCCCGGCACAGCGACGGCGACGGTCGGTGCGGTCGAACTACATGGGGTGATCAACCCTGCAGGGTCTTCTGCACGATCCCGGGGTCCTTGTCGATCAGGGCCAGCAGGACGCGTGCCGGGCCTTCGGGGCGGCGACGGCGCTGTTCCCAGTTCAGCAGCGTGCCCCTGGCAACCCCGATGCTGCGGGCAAACGCTGCCTGCGACAGGCCGGTGCGCGCGCGGATGGCGCGGACGTCCGGCTCGGGCACCTCGATCTCGTGAACGGTGGCAGGGCCCTGCCCATGCGCGTGCGCAATGGCTTCCTTCAGCCCCCGTTCGATGCTCTTGAACGCGTCGCTCATCGCCTTGTCCTCCTGTAGCTGTCGGCCAGCGCCTTGCCGAGGGCCTTGACGGCCTCGGTCTCGGCCCGGCTGAGATTGGCCTTCTCGTTCTTGGCGAAGACCGTGATCAGAAACACCGGCATGTCCTCGTTCGGCGCGAAGAAGTGGATCACGCGGTAACCGCCGCTCTTGCCGCCGCCCGGCCGCGCGAAGCGGAACTTGCGGATGCCACCGCCGATCGACACGCCGCTCATCGGATTGCGGGCGATGTAGTCGATCAACGCCATGCGCTCGGCGTCGCTCATGATGGTGCGGGCGCGGCGCTGGAACTCGGGTGTCTCGACGACGGTCACGATGGTCGTGATACCACGATAGGCGTCATTGGCGCATATGTCAATGGCGCATGGAGAGGATACCTTGCCAACACTGACGGATCTTCAGTCCCGCCGCGAGGCACTCCTGGCCTCACGCGCCTCTGGCGTGGCGCGGGTCACTTACGACGGCAAGACGGTGGAATACCGCAGCCTCGCCGAGATCGACCGGGCCATTGAGGCGCTCGATCGCGAGATCGCCGCGGCCGAGGGGCGGCGCATCGTGCGGCATCTGCGGGTAACGACGGACAAGGGGCTCTGAGCGATGGGGTTGCTTGATGCCCTGCGCCGCCGGGGAACCGGCGGGGCCGCAGGCGTGCGCGCCCGCCTCGAGGGCGCCATGGCAAGGCGCCGGCTCAGGGGCTGGCAGCCGCCGCTGGAGAACATCAACGCGCTGGTGGCCTCGGGTGGCCCGCGCCTGCTGGCGCGCTCGCGCGAGTTGGTGGTCACCAATGGCTATGCGGCCAATGCCTGCGAGGCCTGGGCGGCCAATCTGGTCGGCGACGGGATCAAGCCATCGTCATTGCTGGAAGATGGCGAACTTCGGGACCGTGTCCAGCGCCTGTGGCTCGCCTGGACCGACGAGGCGGACGCCGACGGGCTGACCGACTTCTACGGGCTGCAGGCGATGGTGGCGCGCGAGATGTTCGTGGCCGGCGAATGTTTCGTGCGGCTGCGCCCCCGCCGCCCGGAGGATGGTTTGCGCGTGCCCCTGCAATGCCAGTTGCTGCAGTCCGAGATGCTGCCGTTTGACAAGACCGAGACCGCGCCAAACGGCAACGTGATCCGCTGCGGCATCGAGTTCGACCGGATCGGGCGGCGTGTGGCCTATCACTTCCGGCGTCGTCATCCGGGCGACAGCACCGACAGGGGCGACGTTCTGCCCGAAACGGTGCGGGTGCCGGCCGCCGACGTGCTGCACATCTACCGCCCGCTCGATGCGGGCCAGATCCGCGGCCTGCCGCATGTGGCGCCCGCCATGGTGCGGCTGTTCCTGCTGGATCAGTACGACGACGCCGAGCTTGACCGCAAAAAGACCGCGGCGATGTTCGCCGCCTGGCAGGCAGAACCCGAAGATCAGTCGAGATGCGCCAGCACCTCGACAAGGGCCTTGCGCAGTTCGGCCGGCGTATCCTCGTCCTCGGTCTGCGCCTGCAGGAAGGCGAGGGCCAGGCTGCGCGGTGTTTCCTCGGCCTCAGACAGGATTTTCCCCACCTGTGCCGCGCGCTCTGCGGCAGGCAGCGACTCTTCGGCAATCACGGGAAGGATCCGGATCAGCAAGTCCTTCACAGCATCTTCGGGCGACGCGGAGCCTCCGGCGCCTCCCTCCGATCCGCCACCCGGGCCGTCGGACAGATCGTCCGGCAGCTTGCAGCCAAGACGATTCGCAAGATCGCGCAGGACCTTTACGCGATCAGGCGCGGTCAGCAGGGAAGCCATCGACGACGAGCGGGCGGCGGTGGTTTGTGCCATCGCATAGTCGCGCAGCGCATGCTCCACATGTTTGCACGCGGTTGCCGTGTCGGCCTTCCCGGCAGCGGCATGGGCCAGCCGGTCATGGGCCAGGGCGCGGCGGTAGTAATAGTTGCTCAAGCTGGAACTGGGTTGTTCCTCGGCGAGGTCCCGGATGCCCCGCGTGGCAAGGTCAATGATCTGCGCGTCCGGGATCCGCCCCTCCTGCCAGCCGATCAGGTCTGTCAAGACATGCGCCGCCGGCAGGTCGGGATGCTTCTTCAGCCAGTCCTTCAGCAATTTGATCGCATCTTTCTCGCGCCCCACCTTGCGCAGGATGGTGGCATGGGCGGCAACGACCTTGTGCGAATCAATGTCGGGCTCGCGTTCCTTGACAAAAGCCTCGCCCAGCGCCAGCGCCTCGTCGATTCGGCCCAAGCCGGCCAGGGCCTGCATGGTGAAGCTGTAGTTGCGCCATCCCCATGTAGCCCGGCCCGTGCTGTCATCCTTGTCATAGCCGCCCAGCGTGAGGATGTCCGCCAGCCGCGGATCGTTGATTTCGCGCGCATACATCACGGCATGGGCCAGCAGGTCCTGATCGGGAGGAACCGACCTGTCCTGCCAGTTCGCTTTGCCATTCTTGAACACGGGAGCATGGTTCTGCTGGGCAAGCCCGGCCAGGGTAACCTCGAGGGCGAGGAGCTCTTCGTCATTCATCCCCAGCTCGGCCGAGAGATTGAACCAGCCGTTGAGATTGCCGGCTGGGCGCGATTGCGCATCGTCTCGGCCGAACAGGTCAAGAAGCTCGCGCGCCAGCAGCACGGCCTCGCGGCGCTTCTTTTCCCGGAACAGTCTGGTCACGCGGGTATGCACGGCGCCAACCGAGGTGATGGGGCCGAAATCCGCGACACCCCGAGCATAAGCCGCAATATGACCGAAGCGCTCCTCGATCTCGCTTTTCACCTCCTCGACGGCGCTGATGCCCTCGTTCAGCTTATCTCGTATGCCTTCCACGCTTTTTTCAAAGTCCTGCTTTGCCGCATCGGTCGCTCTGCGCACCTCTTCCCTGATCGAAGCACGCACCGATCAGAGGACCTCCTTGCCTATATCCTTGCGCCCCTCGACCAGTTCCCTGCGCAGGGCGGCGGTGCGCTCCTCCAGATAGCCGCGCAGCTTCTCCAACGTTTCGTCATAGACCTTCAGCCGCCGTTCCGCGACCACCGTGACCATCCACACGGCCAGACCGATGAAGATCGGCCCGAGCACGGTGATCATGTTGCGGGTCGCGGCCAGCACGGCCGCGTTTTCGGGCGTGCCGCCGTCAGGAACGGGTTCGACCCCCTCAAGCCAGCGGGCCTGAAACCCGGCCCATTCGCCAACCGGCGTGAAGTAGAGCGCAAACAGCGCCAGGAGCATTATCGTGTTGATCCAGATGCCGATCCAGACGATGGGTGAGGTGCGGTGCGGCAGGCCCGGGGCGGGGTGTTCGACCGGATCCAGTTTTCGGGGAACAGGCCGCGGGTCGGTCATGTGCACGCTCCCCTAGCTGGTGTGACTCAAGCAAGAATTGTAGCCTTGTCCTTGTAATCGTGTCAACGCAGGTATTGCGTGCTACAGTCGTGCAGCACGTGGAGGGTTTGGTGCTGCCAGGCGCTGATCGAAAGCGTCGAGGGCGATCTCGGCGGGCTGTCCACCGGTGCAGTGCAGCTGCGCGCCGAATGCGGCTCGGCCTTCTTCTCGGACCTCGTCGCCCACAAGGAGGTGCGCGAGACCTATCTCAACACCGCCGCGGCGGCAGATCTGCGGGCGCGCGTGGCCGACGAGGTCAGCTTCGGCGGCATCACCTTCCGCCGCTACCGGGGCAATGCCGCCTTCGGGGTGCCGCCCGACAAGGCGTACTTCTATCCCGAGGGCGTCGAGGGCCTGTTCGAGATCTACTACGCCCCGGCCGACACCTTCGAGACGGTCAACACCCTCGGCCTGCCGCTTTACGCCCGCTCGATCCCCGATCGCGACCGAGACGAGTGGGTGCGCCTCGAGATCGAAAGCAACCCGCTGCCGATCTGCACCCGCCCGCAGGTGCTGAGGAGCGGACGGCGGGCGTGATGAC
>JALWJU010000283.1 GCA_026997055.1 Paracoccaceae bacterium
CCACCCCCACCATGCCCGCAACCAGCCCGACCGCACCCAAAGGCCGCACCCGCTCCCCGAGAAACACCCACCCTGCCAGAGCCACCAGAAGCGGCAGGGTCGAGGCGATGATCGCCGCCAGCGAGGCCTCGACCCGCTGCATGGCCACGAAGTAGAGCCCGAGATAAAGCGCATTCTGGCAAATGCCGAAAATGACCACGGAGCGCCATTGCAGGGGATCGAGCCTGGCCCTCTGACCCAATGCCAGCGCGATGGCCACGCCAATGATACCCGACAGGGCAAACCGTATCGCCAGCGCCGTCAGTGGCGGCGCCGCAGCCACGATGATCCGCCCCGAGGTAAAGGCCGAGGACCAGATCAGGGCAAAGACAAGCCCCATGAAAATCGCCCGCAGATCCATCGTCGCCCTCCGGTCACGCACGCCCCGATCTTTCGCGGAAAAACCGGCGCCTGCCGCCAGGTTCGCCCCGAAAAGCAAAGGGCCGCCCCACCGGCGACCCTCCGCAAATCCGGTCTCGGCGAGGCTCAGCCGTTGACACTGTCCTTGAGTGCCTTGGCGATGGTCATCTTCACCACCTTGTCGGCTTCCTTGTGGATCTGCTCGCCGGTGGCCGGGTTACGCACCATGCGGGCCGGACGCTCGCGGCAGTAGATCTTGCCGACACCGGGCAGGGTCACCGCACCGCCGCCGGATACCTCGCGGGTGATCACCGTGACGATGGCATCCAGCGCTCCGGAAGCGGTCTTCTTGTCTGTTCCCATCTCATCGGCCAGTGCCGCGATCAGTTGCGTTTTTGTCAAAGGTTTCGCCATGTATCCTCTCCTCAGCGTGGTCCCCTTGATTGGGGTTCATTGGCTGCATTTAACTGAATATTGAGGGGGGGCACAACAATTTGTGGCGGAACCGGCGAAAAAACTCGCATTTTCCGCTTTCCCCGACGTCACAGAAATGCCGTTTCCTCAAACGAGCGCAGTTTCCGGCTGTGAATGCGTTCGAGCGGCATTTCACGCAGGATTTCCATGGCCTGGATACCGATCAGCAGGTGGCGCGCCACCTGATCGGTATAGAATTTCGAAGCCATGCCCGGCAGCTTGAGTTCGCCGTGCAGCGGTTTGTCGGAGACGCAGAGCAGCGTGCCATAAGGCACCCGGAAGCGAAAGCCGTTCGCGGCGATGGTGGCGCTCTCCATGTCGAGCGCAATGGCGCGGGACTGGTTCAGCCGCTGCACCGGGCCGGACTGGTCGCCGAGCTCCCAGTTGCGATTGTCGAGGCTGGCGACGGTGCCGGTGCGCATGATGCGCTTGAGCTCGTAATCCTCGAGCCGCGTCACCCGCGCCACCGCCTGCTCCAGCGCGATCTGGATCTCGGCCAGCGGCGGCACCGGAACCCAGACCGGCAGGTCGTCATCCAGCACCTTGTCCTCGCGCAGATAGGCATGGGCCAGCACGAAATCGCCCAGCTGCTGGGAATTGCGCAGCCCGGCGCAATGGCCCACCATCAGCCAGGCATGGGGCCTGAGCACGGCGATGTGGTCGGTGGCGGTCTTGGCATTGGAGGGGCCGACGCCGATATTGACCAGCGTGATGCCGGAGCCATCGGCGCGCTTGAGGTGGTAGCTCGGCATCTGCGGCAGCTTGGCCGGGGCCTGCATCTCGCCATCCGCCGCAGTGATCACCTGATTGTCGGGTCCGACAAGGGCGGTATAGCCGCTTTCCGGATCGTTCAACGCCTTGCGCGCATAGGCCTCGAACTCCTCGACGTAGAACTGGTAATTGGTAAACAGCACATGGTTCTGGAAATGTTCGGGATCGGTGGCCGTATAATGGGCGAGCCGCGCCAGCGAATAGTCGATCCGCTGGGCGGTGAAGGGTGCCAGCGGCAGCGCCCCGTCCTCATAGCGAAAGCCGAGCCCGTTGACGATATTGTCGTTGGTCGTGTCGAGATCGGGCACGTCGAACACGTCACGCAGCGGAAAGTCCATCGCCCCTTCCTGCGGCACGGTGATCCCATGGCCCGAAAGGGCGAAATGCACCGGGATCGGGGTCAGCGAGGGGCCGACCAGCACCGGCACCTGGTGGTTTTTCAGAAGCAGGCCGATCTGCTGCACCAGGTAATTGCGAAACAGGTCCGGCCGGGTGATCGTCGTGGCATAGGTGCCGGGGCCCGCCACATGGCCGAAGCTCAGCCGGCTGTCATTGCGCGCGTGGCTGGTGGTGGTGATACGCACCTCCGGGTAGAAGGCCCGGTAGCGCGCCCCGGGCTGCTCGCCGCCCATGACGCGGGTGAAATGTGCGCGCAGAAAGGTGCAGGCCTCGTCATAAAGCCGCTCCAGATGCCGGACCGCCGCGGTGGCGTCTTCAAAGGCGACATGTTCGCCCGTCTCCGGGCAATCCAGCCGTGTTATTGTCGTGTTCGGGCTCATTCCCCCTCCACGAACAGATCGACCACCTCAAAGCGCGTCACGTCCACCAGTCCCTTGTCGGAGATGCGCAGCTCCGGGATCACCACCAGCGCCAGCAGCGAGTGCTGCATGTAGGCGTTGTTGAGCGTGCAGCCGCAGGCCTGCATGGCCTCGACCATGGCCTGCGCCTTGGCCGCGACACTCTCGGCATGGTCGTCGCTGATCAGCCCGGCAATGGGAAGCTCCACCAGCGCAAGCTCGCGCCCGTCCTGCCAGACCGTCACGCCACCGCCCACCTCGTGCAGGCGGTTGGCGGCCAGCGCCATGTCTTCGCGCGAGGTGCCGATCACGATCATGTGGTGGCTGTCATGGGCGACCGTGCTGGCCATGGCCATGCGGCCCCTGTAGCCGAATCCGGAGACGAAGCCATTGACCACCCTGCCGGTGGCGCGGTGGCGCTCGACCAGGGCGATCTGGCAGATATCCTGCGCCTCGTCGCCCTCGATGACCGAGTTGACAGCTGTCAACTCCGCCTCCAGCGCCCGGGTCGGGGCCTGATTTTCGACCACGCCGATCACGCGCACCCGCACGCGCTCCTGCCCCTCGGGCGCGCGAATCTCGAAATCCGCCGCCACCTTGTCGGCCCCCATGCGCACGGTGCTGCGCGCGCTTTCGGGCCAGTCGATATGCGGGCAGTCCACGCTGACCCTGCCCGCCTCGGCCACGGTGACGCCGCGGGCGATGACCCGGTTGATCGGAAGCGCCGTCAGGTCGTCGGTCAGGATCACGTCGGCGCGCCGGCCCGGGGCGATCTGGCCCAGTTCGCGCTCGAGGCCGAAGTGGCAGGCGGTGTTGATGGTGGCCATTTGCAGGGCCACGAGCGGATCGCAGCCGCAGGCAATGGCGTGGCGCACCACCCGGTTCATGTGCCCGTCATGGACCAGGGTGCCGGAGTGGCAATCGTCGGTGCAGAGGATGAAGCCGCGCGGGTCGAGCCCCTTTTCGGTGACCGCGGTGATCTGGCTCTCCACGTCATACCAGGCGCTGCCCAGCCGCATCATGCTCTTCATCCCCTGGCGCACCCGGGCAATGGCGTCGGCCTCGCAGGTGCCTTCGTGGTCGTCCGCCGGCCCGCCCGCCGCATAGGCGTGGAAATCGGGGCCGAGATCGGGGCTCGCATAATGGCCGCCCACGGTCTTGCCGGCGCGTTGGGTGGCGGCGATCTCGGCCAGCATTTTCTCGTCGCCATGGATCACGCCGGGAAAGTTCATCATCTCGCCGAGCCCGATGATGCCCGGCCAGGTCATCGCCTCGGCCACATCCTCCGGCGTGATCTCGTGGCCGGTGGTCTCGAGCCCGGGCGCCGATGGCGCGCAGGAAGGCATCTGGGTGAAAATGTTGATCGGCTGCAGGAGCGCCTCGTCATGCATCAGCCGCACGCCCTCGAGCCCCAGCACATTGGCGATCTCGTGCGGGTCCACGAACATGCTGGTGGTGCCATGCGGGATCACCGCGCGGGCAAATTCGGCCGGGGTCAGCATCCCGCTCTCGATATGCATATGCGCGTCGCACAGGCCCGGGATCAGATACTGCCCCTCGGCCTCGATCACCTGCGTATCCGGGCCGATGCAGTGGCCCGCATCCGGCCCCACATAGGCAAAGCGCCCGGCGGCAATCGCCACCTGCCAGCCGTCCAGCACTTCGCGCGTATGCACATTGACCACCTTGCCGCCCCGGATCACCAGGTCGGCCGCCTCGCGCCCGGCGGCGACGGCGACCAGCTGCGCCGCCACATCGGGCCATGCTTTCAGGGATATGCGTTCCATTGACCCATTGTTCAAAATTCTCCGCCCTGCGCAAGCCCCGAAACGGTTCTGCGCAGGTGGAAAGGCGTATGGAGGCGGGTCTCGGGACCTGGTTTCAGCCGGCGCTCAGCGCTCGTCCACCACCCGCACGGCCTTGCCCTGGGAGCGGGGGATTTCGCCGGGCTTCCGGGCGACGACCTCGCAGGTCACGCCGATCACCGACTTGATATGGTG
>JALWJU010000284.1:0-1333 GCA_026997055.1 Paracoccaceae bacterium
CCGAGAGCGCGCGCCGCCCCTTCTCGGCGAGCTTGTCGCTGGCGGTGGTCTGGACGAGCGCGGCGGTGGTAAGGCGCGGCGGATGCAGGGCGAGCGCGCCGCGCGCCGCCGCGCAGGCGCGCGCAAGGGCCGCCTCGCCCACCGCATAGGCGATGATCTTGACCGTGGCGAGCAGCCGGCCCGGCGCGGCCTCGGCCCATTCGGGGAGCGTCGCCAGCGTGATCATCGGATCGGTGCGGTTGAGCGCCTCCACCTGGGCGCGCGCCACTTCCAGCACGCCCGCGCTTTCGGCGACGAGATTCACCCGCCCGCCGGTCGCGCGCGCGAGCCTGAGCCCCGGCGCGGCCAGCGCCCCGGCGAGGCGGCGGGCGGCTTCGTCCTCGTGCACGTCGCCCGCTTCGAGCCGGGCCACCACCACGCTCTGCACCCCGGCGCGGGCGAGGGCGGCGAGGTGTTTCTCATGCAATATCAGCCCCTTGCGCAGGCGCCCCTTGGGCAAGGGGTGCGAATGGGCGAGGATCGCGCCCGCCGCCTCGCCTAGGGGCACGGGGCCGAATTTCATGCCTCCCGCCTCATGCCGCACCCCCGCTTCATGCCGCACCGCCACCTCATGCCGCACCCCCGCCCCCGCGCCTCAGCGCCCGGGTCAGTTCGGCCAGCGTGCTGATGGCGATCTCCGCCGGGCTGCGCGCGCCGATATCGAGCCCCACCGGCGCGTGGATGCGGACAATCTCCTCTTCGCTGAAACCGGCGGCCGTGAGCCGCTCGACGCGCCGCGCATGGGTGCGCCTCGAGCCCAGCGCGCCGATATAATAGGCCGGCGAGCGCAGGGCGGCGATCAGGCCGGGATCGTCGATCTTGGGGTCGTGCGAGAAGGTGACCAGCGCCGAGCGGGCGTCCAGCGGCGGTTCGTCCGCCAGCACGTCGTCGGGATAATCCTCGCGGATATCGGTGCCGGGGAAGCGCTCGGGCGTGGCGAAGGTGGCGCGCGGGTCGATCAGCGTCACCGCATGGCCCGCAAGCCGCGCCATGGGCACCAGCGCCTGGGCGATATGCACCGCCCCCACCACATAGAGGCGCAGGGGCGGGTTGTGGATGGAGATGAAGGTGGCGCCATCCTCGCCAAAGCCGGAGCGGTCGGCGCGAAAGCGCTCGGGATGCGCCTCGGGGCCTTCGAGGCGGCGCTGCCAGCGGGCGGTATCGACCACATAGGCGATGGGCCGGCGCGCGGCGCGGGCGGCGGTGAGCTCGGCGAGCAGGGCTTCGGAGAGCGCCGCGCCCACCGGCTCGACCAGCACCCTGATGCGCCCGCCGCAGGCGAGCCCCGCGGCAA
>JALWJU010000284.1:1343-2661 GCA_026997055.1 Paracoccaceae bacterium
GCGCCTGCCCGTCCGCGAGCGCCGCTTCGGCCTCGGCCACCACCGCGCCCTCGACGCAGCCGCCGGAGACCGAACCCGCGATCTCGCCCCGCCCGCTCACCGCCAGCATCGCGCCCACCGGGCGCGGCGCGCTGCCCCAGGTCTCGACCACATGCGCCAGCACCGCCCCGCGCCCCTCGCGGTGCCAGGCAAGGGCGATGGCGGGAATGTCCTGAAGGTCGTCCACGGGCTCCATGGGCCAAGGGTGGCGCAAAGCGGCGCGCCCCGCAAGGGGGGCGGCACGGCAAAAGGGCCGCCGGATCGCTCCGACGGCCCTTTCCGGGAAGTCCCCGGCAGGCGTGCTCGCCCCTATTCGGCCGCTACCGGCGCGACCTCGCGCTTGCGCGGATTTTCCGGCAGGGCAAAGGCCACCGCCACGAAGGCCAGCCCCAGCAGGATCCCCAGCACATCGCCGCGCATCCCGATCAGCCCGTCATAGCCGGAACCCGGAACGGTGCCGATCGTGACCTTGCCGCCGGCGATTTTCTCGAGCAATCCCATGGCCTTGACCGAGGGATAGGTGACCATGTAGGCAGCCGCGCCCAACAGCCCCCCGGCGATGAAATAGAGCGCGTCGCGCCGCCCGCCGGCAGCGCCCGCAAGCCCCGTGCCGGGGCAGTAGCCGCCAATCGCCCAGCCGGTCCCCAAGAGCAGCCCGCCGACGAATACGCCGATATAGGCGGTCTTGACCGACATGTGGCCCACATCGACGAGGCCGATCATCTGGCCTGCGAACATCAGGATCGAACCCAGGCCGATCGCCAGCAGGATCGCCTTCATCAGGCCGAGATTCACCAGGGCCAGCATCCGGCCCAGCACGGTCGGGTTGGTGGCGCCGATCCGGTCCAGAACGAAGCCGAACAGGCCGCCGATAATCAGTGCGAGAAAAATGGTCATTGTTCTGCGTCCTTCCTGTACATCATCAGCGCCACGGGGATGGCGGCGGCAAAGGCGCCAAGGGTGAAGATATAGCCCGAAAGCGAGGTCTGCATGAGCCCGCTCATCATGTGGCCCGAGGTGCAGCCTCCGGCCAGGCGCGCGCCGTAAAGCACGATGAAGCCGCCGGCAAAGGCGGCCAGGTTGCGCTTCCAGGCCGCATCGCCGAAATTGGCCCGCCAGAGCGCCGGGATGCGGTTGTCCTCGCGCCCGTTGCCGCCGCGCAGCCAGGCCGAGATCCCCGCCCCCACCATCAGGGCGATGACGAAGACGAAGGAGTAGTTCAGCGGGTTGGCCGCGTTCTTGGCGTATTTGCCGTTGCTCTTGGCGAGATAGGCGTTGG
>JALWJU010000284.1:2671-4428 GCA_026997055.1 Paracoccaceae bacterium
CCTCGGTCCGGGTGATCAGGTCGGGATTGACCTGATCGGCGACGATCGCGTCAAGGATCACGAATTGCGTCGAGACCCCGACCGGCTTCACCAGGAGCACGGCGAGAAAGATCGCCAGCCCCAGGGCAATGCCGCCGGTTTTCCAGTTCCATGTCATTTGTCAGACTCCGATTGCATTTGACACATTCAGCATTGTGAATGTATTTGGCCCTTTCCGCCGAAAGGTCAAACCCCAAACGCCGCCCGCCCCCGCGGCGGGTTGCCGCAGGGGGTGCGGCATAGGAAAATAGCCATGTTTCAATGTGTTGCGGTCAGTCCAGCAGCGCCATGAGGCGCGCCTTCTCGCCCATATCCTCGGGGCGGGAAATGGCCTCGGCGAGGCCTTCGAGGGCGGCGATGTTGTGGCCGGCGCGGAAGCTGTCCACATGCGGCAGCATGGCGCGGATGCCGGCGGCGCGGGGGGCAAATTCCTGCCACCTGAGCAACGGGTTCAGCCAGATCAGCCGGCGCGCGGACAGATGCAGGCGCTCCATTTCGCGCGCCAGATCCTCGGGCGCGCCCCGATCCAGCCCGTCGCTCACCAGGATCACCACCGCCCCCTGCCCCAGCACCCGGCGCGACCAGTCGCGGTTGAAGGCACGCAGGCAGGCGCCGATCCTGGTGCCGCCCTGCCAGTCCTGCGCCTCGGCCCCGGCGGCGGCAAG
Source organism: Paracoccaceae bacterium (assembly GCA_026997055.1). Classification (GTDB taxonomy): domain Bacteria; phylum Pseudomonadota; class Alphaproteobacteria; order Rhodobacterales; family Rhodobacteraceae; genus JAAEUB01. The sequence continues at coordinate 3,376 of JALWJU010000284.1, forward strand.
GGCTTCGTCCACGTCGCGCGTGGCAAGGTGGCGGGTGATGTTGGTGAGCCGTGTGCCGAAGGTGAAGCCATGCACCCGCGCCCAGCCCGCGCCCTTGTGGTTGGAGACCGCGTGCAGGTAGTGCAGCACCGCGCGGCTATAGGCGGACATGGAGCCGGAAATGTCGCATAGCAGCACCAGATTGGGCCAGCGGGGGCGGCGATTTTTCTGCGAAAAATCGTGCACCTCGCCGCCGGTGCGAAGCGCCGCGCGCATGGTGGCGCGCCAGTCGGGGTGGCGACCGTGGGGGGCGGGCTGCATCCGGCGCGACAGGATCGGCGGCACCGGCAGGCTGAGGCGCGCGAGCATCCGCCGGGCCTCGGCCATCTCGGCGCTGCTCATCTGCTCGAAATCCAGCGTCTTCAGGCGCTCCTCGCCGGACATGGTGCGCGCGGCGTCGATCTCGATCTCTTCGCCCTCGCCCTCGGGCAGGTCGGGGGCGTCGCGGGTTACGCCTTCGAGCAGGGCTTCGGCGGCGCGCTTTTCGCCCGGCCTGGCCCGGCGCTCCTCGGCAAGGCCGCGGATCGCCGGCAGCATCATCGCCATCATGTGCTCGAGATAGCGCGGGTCGCGCCAGAACAGGCGGAATACCTGGTCGAACACCGCGCGCTCTTCGGGGCGCGATACGAAGACCGCCGCCAGCGTGGTGTGGAAATCGGCGCGGCTGGTGAAGCCCATGGCGGCCACGGCGCGGGTGGCCTCGATCACCTTGCCGGGGCCGGCCCTGAGGCCGGCGGCGCGCAGGGCGCGGGCGAAATGGGTGAGATTGGCGGTGAGGCGGGGATTTTCCGGCAGGTCGAGGCTCGGATATTGCATGGGCAGCGCGCCGGGGGTTTCACACCCCCGGACCCCCGTGGAGTATTGGCGGAAAGATGAAAGGGATCACGGGGCAAGCTCCGCGCGGACTTCTTCGAGCAGGCGGGCGGCTTCGGAGCCCTGCAGGCGGGCGATGTCGTCCTGGTATTTAAGGATCGCGCCGAGCGTGTCGGCGATCACGTCGGGGCCGAGCTCCAG
>JALWJU010000285.1 GCA_026997055.1 Paracoccaceae bacterium
ATCACGAACAGGCAGGCATCGGCCATTTCCACCGCCCGCTCGGTGAGCCGGCGCATCCGCCCCTCGAGGCTCTCGTCGCTGGCCTCTTCGAGCCCGGCCGTGTCGATCACGGTGAAGCGCAGGTCGCCCAGCCGGGCCTCGCCCTCGCGCAGGTCGCGGGTCACGCCGGGCCGGTCATCGACCAGCGCCAGGCGCTTGCCGACCAGGCGGTTGAACAGGGTCGACTTGCCCACATTGGGCCGGCCGACAATGGCGAGGGTAAAGCTCATGGCTGCCTCCGGGCTGTCGTCGCTTCCCTATACGCCCCGGCGCGCCGGGGCAAGCGCCGGGGGGCAAGCGGTAGCGGGTGGCTGGCAGGCGCCGCCCTTCTCAGCCGTCGGGTCTTATCCCTCGGGGTAGGAGGCATAGACCTCGCTGGAGCCGTCCGCCCGGATCAGATGCACCTGATAGGCCTCCCGGATATCCTGATACTCCATGCCGGGCGCGCCCACGGGCATCCCCGGCACCGCCAGCCCGACCACCCCCTCGGGCGCCTCGGCCAGCAGGCGGCGAATATCGGCGGCGGGCACATGCCCCTCGATCACATAGCCTGCGACCACCGCCGTATGGCAGGAAGCCATTTCCTCCGGCACGCCGACGGCCTCTTTCAGCCGGTAGAGCGCCTCAGATTCCATGTTGTCCGCCGTCACGGCGAAGCCTTCGGCCTGCATCCGCTGCATCCAGGCGCCGCAGCAGCCGCAGGAAGGGCTCCGGGCCACGAGCATGTCCCGGGTCTGACCCTGGGCCTGGGCCTGATCCCGGGTCTGACCCTGGGCCTGGGCGAGCCCGGGCAAGGTCATCGCGAAAGCGGCGAAAAGGAGCGGTTTGACGAACATGAAAGCCTCCGTTTGCAGGACGGGGCGGCCAATCCGCCCCTGCCGCTCCGGTGTAAGGGCTCCAGCCCCTGTAGGTTCAAGCCCTTTCTGCCCGCTATCCGCTCTCTGCCCGCGCCCCGCGCCGCCCTCCGAGCGCCCCGCACCCGGCTCAGCGCAGGGCCAGCAACTGCCCCCTGGTATTGACCACATAGGCCACCCGGTTCACCACCACCGGGCGCGTACTTGCCCCGCCCGGTATCTCGACCGTGCGCAAAAGCGCCCCGTCCACCGGGTCAAAGGCCCGCATCCGCCCGTCCGAGGAAGCCACCCAGAGCTGCCCGCCGGCCAGAACCGGACCGTAATTGGCATAGATCGCCTTGCGCCGGCGGACGCGCTCCTTGGTGAAATAGGGCAGGTCCACGGCCCAGATACGCTCGCCGTTCCTCGCATCCAGCCGCACCAGCCTGCCCTCGTCCGAGATCAGGAATACCGAGCCGCCGGCGACCCAGACCGGCCCGGTCGCCCCGTCCTCGGCGCTCCAGATCTGCCGGCCGCCCAGGTCGAGGGCCACGGTGCGGCCCACGGAATTGCCCGCATAGATGATGCCGCCCGCCACCACCGGCTCGCCGGTAATGTCGGTGATGTTCGAGTAGCCCCGCCCCTGGCGCGCCCCGACCACATGGGTACGCCAGCGCAGGGTGCCATCGCTCTGCGCCGCAGCGACCAGTTCGCCCGAGGAAAAGGGCAGCAGCACCGTCTGCCCGGCAATGGCCGGGCTGGAAGCGCCGAGGATGGCGGTGAGATCCGGCGTGCCGGCCAGCTGCCAGCGGATGCGCCCGGTGGCGGCATCCACCGCGTAGCCGGTATTGTCCCTGGCCGTGACGAAGACCAGCCCGCCCGAAACCGTGGGCGCACCGCTGACCGGCGCGCTCAGCTGCTGGGTCCAGAGCAGACTGCCGCCGGCCGCATCGAGCGCGCTGAGGGTGCCGAAGCCGGTGGTGACGAACAGCTTGCCGCCGACGATCGCCAGCCCGCCCCCGGTGGCATCATCGGCGCGCTCGCCCGGCGGGGTCAGGTCCGCCTGCCAGAGCGGCGCCCCGGAGGAGGCGGCGCTGGCCGTCACCCGGGCGCGGCTGTCAAGGGTGAAGACCCGCCCCTCCGCCACCACCGGATCGGCGGTAATGCGGTGCCTGCGGTCATTGCCCTGACCGATCTTTGCCGTCCAGATCAGCCGCGGCGCGGGCGAAAACGCCGGATGCCGTATCGAGTGATCCGGCTCCCCGGCGCGGTGGGTCCAGGCGCCGTGATCGACCTGGGCGGGCAGGCGGATCGGCAGGGCGCGGTTTTCCGAGGCTTCGGGGCTGCGCGCGCCGGCTGTCTGCGCCGCCCCTTCGGCGGCAGGCAGCGCCTCGCGCAGACCGAAGCGCTGTCCGGGCAGGATCTCTTCTCGCTCGCAGGCGCCCAGCAGCGCCACCAGCGCCGCCATCCCTGCCCATATTCCCGCTCGCGCCCCCGCTCGTGTCACGGCTTGCCTGAAATTCACGGCTCCTGCCCCCATATCCATCTTCATCAATCCCGCCCCGGCAATCCCGGCAATCCCGGCCGACGCCCCGGCCTCACCCGGACCCGGCTTCGGGCTCGCCCCCCAGAGCCACAATCAACTGCGCCGCCCGCTGGCGCAAGGGCTGAGAGGCGTCATTGTCCAGCAAAAGCGCCTGCAGGCGCGAAATCGCCGCCTCCTGCCGGCCCAGTTCGATCTCGGCCATGGCGATCTGCTCTTCGGCCAGCACCCGGAACGGCCCGCCGGCGCGGGTGAGCGGAGCAAGCAGCTCGATCCGTGCCCCGGCCGCCATGTCTCCGGCCATGGCCCGCTTCAGCGCCGCGAGATCCCTGTAGAGCGCGGAGATTTCCGGCGCGGCGCTCAGGCTTTCCAGCGCCGCGAGGCTCTCCTCGTCGCCCAGCACGCCGGCCCTGAGCAGCGCCACCAGCGCCCGGGCATCTCCCTCGGCCCGGATCGCCGCGAAGGCGGCGGCACGCGCGGCATCGTCCCCGCTTTCCAGCGCCGCGCTCAGCGCATCTCCCAGCGCCTCGGCCGCGGCCTCGCGCTGGGCCTTCCGCCATTCCGACCAGGCAGTGCCGCCCACGATCAGCAGCACCAGCAGAACCCCGATCCAGCCATATTTGCGCATCATGGCAAACAGCCGGTCACGACGCAGCTCTTCGGTTACCTCGTCGATGAAATGATCGGGATTGCTCACCTGTCAGCCTCCGCCATGTTCCCCGCGATCCGCCCTGCCCGGCCCGGCCCTGCCCTGCCCGGCCGCATCCGGCCGTATCCAGCCGCACCCGGCCACGCATGATCGCCACGTTCCGCCACCACAATTCTGCGCGGTTTCCATCCTTTTGCCCGAATTGGAACAGAATGCCAAGCCATGCCTTGACAGGCAGCGGCAAGAGGAGCGGCAGACGGGATGGCAGGCGCGGCAGCCGGCAGGATGGCGAACGGGGCGACCGGCGGGGCGGCACGATCCCGCCCGCAACTGGACCGCCCGGTTCAAAATCTCGCCCCGCACCCTTGCGATTCCGCCCCGGGCACCCTATTGCGCTAGCCGTGGAGTGACAGAATATCAGGGTAACGTCAGGACAAGCCATGCGCCTTTTTCCGATACTCACCGCGCTTCTGGTAGTTACCGGCCTTTACCTGCTGCTGTTCGAACGCCAGGCGGTCCTGGACTTCGCCCGGGGCGCGACGCAGACGCAGACCCAGACGGGAACAGCAGCCGAGACGGGCGCAGCCCCGGGCGCGGAGGGCCCGGCGGGCACGGAGACGGCAGGCGCGCAGGGCGCAGGCACAGACGACACCCCCGCCGCCGGGCGCCCGGTCAGCGTGGTCGCCATCAGGTCCCAGGCGCGCAGGATCGATTCCGCCATACGCCTCTTCGGGCGCACCGAAGCCTCGCGCCAGGTCACCGTCAGGGCCGAGATCTCGGGCCGGGTGATCTCCGAGCCCCGCCGCAAGGGCGCCCGGGTCGAGGCCGGCGAAACCCTGTGCGAGCTCGACCCGGGCACCCGCCAAGTCGCCCTGGCCGAGGCCCGCGCCCGCCTTCTCGAGGCGCGTGCGCGCATCCCCGAGGCCGAGGCCCGCCTGAGCGAGGCCGAAAGCCGCCTGCCCGCCGCCCGCGCCGCCCTGGCCGAAGCCGAGGCCCGCCTGCCCACGGCCGAGGCCGGCCTGACCAATGCCAGAAGCCAGGTCGCCGCCGCCGAAGCCGCCCTCGCCCAGGCCCGCGCCCAGGTCCCCGCCGCCGAGGCGCGGGTGCGCGAAGCCCGCGCCCGCCTCGAAGAGGCCGAGGCCGAACTCTCCCGGGCCCGGGCGCTCCGCGAAAGCGGCCATGCCCCCCAGGTCCGGGTGGACAATGCCGCCGCCGCCCTCGAATCGGCCCGCGCCGCGCTGCAGGGCGCCCTGAGCCAGCAGGAAGCCGCCCGCGCCGGGGTGGAAACCGCGAAAAGCCAGGTCGAGGCCGCCCGCGCCGGCGTGCAGAGCGCC
>JALWJU010000286.1 GCA_026997055.1 Paracoccaceae bacterium
TCGCGCCCGCCATAGCGGACCGAGCCGGAAATGCGCGCCGAATCGGGCAGCAGGCCGACGGTGGAAAGGGCGGTGACCGACTTGCCCGAGCCGCTCTCGCCCACCAGCGCCACGGTCTCGCCGCGCGCGATGGCAAAGGAGACGCCGCGCACCGCTTCGACCTCGCGCCCGTCCTGGCGGAAGCTGACCGAGAGGTTCTGCACGTCGAGCACGTTTTTCGCGGTCATGAGAAGGTCTTTCGCGGGTCGAAGGCATCGCGCACGCCTTCGAAGATGAATACCAGCAGGCTCAGCAGCACCGAGAAGGTGATGAAGGCGGTAAAGGCCAGCCAGGGCGCCTGCAGGTTCTGCTTGGCCTGGCGCGTGAGCTCGCCCAGGCTCGGCGCGCTGGAGGGCAGGCCGAAGCCGAGGAAATCGAGGCTTGCCAGCGTGGCAATGGCGCCGGTGATGATGAAGGGCATGTAGGTAAGCGTGGCCACCATGGCATTGGGCAGCATGTGGCGAAACATGATGGTGGTCGAAGACACGCCCAGCGCGCGCGCCGCACGCACATATTCGAAATTGCGCGCGCGCAGGAATTCGGCCCTGACCAGCCCCACCAGCGCCGGCCAGCCGAACAGGATGGTGACGAAGACCAGCAGCCAGAAGGAGCGCCCCAGGATCGCGAACAGGATGATGATGACGAAGAGCGAGGGGGTCGAGCTCCAGATTTCCAGCAGGCGCTGGAAGATCAGGTCGATCCTGCCGCCGAAATAGCCCTGCACCGCGCCCGCGGCGATGCCGATCAGCGAGGAAATCGTGGTCACGATCAGGGTGAAGATCACCGACAGGCGAAAGCCGTAGATCACCCGCGCGGCCACGTCGCGCGCGGTGTCGTCGGTGCCCAGCCAGTGGTTGCGGTCCGGCGGGCTGGGGGCGGTGGTGCCGATATCGTTGATGGTGTTGTAGGAGGAGCGGATCGGCGGCCAGAGCATCCAGCCCTTTTCGATCTTCTCGCCCGCCACCTCGCCATCGGCGGCGTCCTCGATCACCCCTTCCGGGTCGTCCCAGCAGGATTCGAGCCCGCCGGAGACGATCAGGCATTGCACCTCGATATCCTTGTACACCGCCTCGGTCCGGAAATCGCCGCCAAAGGCCGTTTCGGGATAGAAGCGGAAGATCGGCATGTAGTAATCGCCACGATACTGCACCAGGATCGGCTTGTCATTGGCGAGAAACTCGGCAAACAGCGACAGGCCGAACAGGATGGTGAAGATGATCAGCGACCAGAAGGCGCGCCGGTTGCGGCGGAAATTGCGCCAGCGGCGCCGGTTGATCGGCGAAAGCGCCATTCAGACCTCCCGCCTTTCGAAGTCGATCCGCGGATCGACGAAGACATACATGAGGTCCGACAGGATCCCCACCAGCAGCCCCACGAGGCCGAAGACGAACAGGGTGCCGAAGATCACCGGGTAGTCGCGCTGCAGCGCCGCCTCGTAGCCCATCCGCCCGAGCCCGTCGAGCGAGAACAGGGTCTCGATGATGACGCTGCCGCCGAAGAAGATGCCCAGAAACAGCGAGGGAAAGCCGGCGATGACGATCAGCATCGCGTTGCGGAACACATGGCCGTAAAGCACCCGGCGCTCGCTGAGCCCCTTGGCGCGGGCGGTGACGACGTATTGCTTCTTGATCTCGTCGAGGAAGCTGTTCTTGGTCAGCAGGGTGAGCGTGGCGAAGCCCGAGATCGAGCTTGCAATGACCGGCAGGGTGATGTGCCAGAAATAGTCCGTGATCTTGCGCCAGAGCGGGAAATCCTCCCAGCCGTCGGAGGTGAGTCCCCTGAGCGGGAAGATCTGCCAGTAGGAGCCCCCGGCGAACAGCACCAGGAGCAGGATCGCGAACAGGAAGCCGGGGATCGCATAGGCGACGATGATCGCGGCCGAGGTCCAGGTGTCAAATCGCGAGCCGTCGCGCACCGCCTTGCGGATGCCCAGCGGGATCGAGACCAGATAGGCGATCAGCGTGGACCACAGCCCCAGCGTGATCGAGACCGGCAGCTTCTCGCGCACCAGTTCGAAGACGCCCACCGAGCGGAAATAGCTCTCGCCGAAATCGAAACGGATGTAGTTCCACATCATGTTGAAGAAGCGCTCGACCGGGGGCTTGTCGAAGCCGAATTCGCGCTCGAGCTCGGCGATGAATTCCGGCGGCAGGCCGCGCGCGCCGAGATATTTCTCGTCGCCGCCCATCTCCGTCACCACCGAATCCGAGCCGGCGATGCTCTCGAACACATCCCCCTCGCCCTGCATCTGGGCGATGATCTGCTCGATCGGCCCGCCCGGCACGAACTGGGTCAGGGCGAAATTGACCAGCATCACCCCGAACAGCGTCGGGATCACCAGCAGCAATCGCCGCAATATGTAAGCGCCCATCCGGCTGCTCTGCCTCCCTTTGCCTCGCGTCCCGCCTGCCTACTTGCGCGCTCCGTCGCGCCTCCATCGTATTCCCGCCGCGTCCTCGTCGTGTCACCGTCCCGTCCCGCCCCGTCCCGATCCGGCCCCGGGCCTCAGTTCAGCGCGCCGGCGGCCTTGAGGGATTCGTATCCGTCGGCGTCGAACCACCAGAAATCGAGATAGCCAAGGTCGTAGGGCGGCAGGGTCTCGGGGTGTTCGAACATGTCGAAATAGGCCACCGTATGCACGTCCTTGTACCATTGCGGCACCCAGAAGCGCATCGCGCGCAGGGTGCGGTCGAGCGCCTTGACGGCGGTGACGAGCGCAGGTTTGGTCTGTGCTGCGCGCACTTCGGCGATCAGCGCATCCACCGCCGGATCGGCCACGCCGGCGGAGTTGAACACGCTTTTCTCCATCTCGCGCGAGCCGAACATCTGCTCGAGATTGCCCCCGGGCTCGTAGCCGAAGGACAGGTTGTCGGTGATGATGTCGTAGTCGAAGGCATAGCGGCGGTCCACATACTGAGCGTTATCGACCCGGTTCAGCACCGCGTCCACGCCGATGCGCCTGAGGTTTTCCACATAGGGGTTGATGATCCGGTCGAAGGCCGGAGAGCGGTTCAGGAACTCGATGCGCAGCGTCTCGCCCGCCGCGTTGCGCCGGATGCCGTCCGCGCCCACCTTCCAGCCCGCTTCGTCGAGCAGGGCCGAGGCGGCGGCGGCATTCCTGCGGTCGAACTGGCGCGCGCGCGAGGTGGGCGCCATCACCGCGGGCTCGGTGAGCACGCCTGCGGGCAGGATGTCGGCCAAGGGCTCGAGCAGGGCCAGCTCCCCGGGCGTGGGCAGGCCCTCGGCGGCGAGGTAGGAATTCTCCTGAAAACTGTTGATGCGCGCGTAAAGCCCGTAAAACAGCGTCTTGTTGGACCATTCGAAATTGAACATCAGCCCGATCGCCTCGCGCACGCGGATATCCTGGAACTTCTCCCGGCGCATGTTCATGACGAAGGCCTGGCCCGGCGCCATGGTGCCGTCGGGCAGCGTCGCCTTGACCACCCAGCCCTTGCGCAGCGCCGGGAAGTCGTAGCCCGTGGCCCATTGCTTGGAGGAATTTTCGTCGCGAAAGGTATAGGCGCCGGCCTTGAAGCCCTCGAAGGCCGCATTGGCATCGGCGAAATACTCGATGCGGATGGTGTCGAAATTGTTGCGCCCGATATTGATCGGCAGATCTTCGCCCCAGTAGTCGGGATTGCGCCGGTAGACGATGCGCTCGTTGATCTTGAAACTGTCGAGCTGGTAGGGGCCGCTGCCCATGATCGGCTCGATATTGGTCTCGTCCAGCCGGTAATCGCGCGCCGTCATCCAGGCCCTGGACATGACCGGCGTGGCGCCTGCAAGGTCGATCCGCTCGCGCAGCGGGCTGTCCTCGACAAAGGTAAATTTCACCCGCCGCGCGTCCAGCGCCTCGGCCCCGGCGATCACCCGCTTGACGGAGGCGCGGTAGCTGGGCAGGCCCTGCTCCATGAACAGTTCGTGGGTAAAGACCACGTCCTCGGCGGTGACCGGCGTGCCGTCGGCAAAGCGCGCCTCGGGGCGCAGGGTGAAGATCACCCAGGAGAGGTCGTCGGGGTATTCGAGCGTCTCGCAGAGCAGGCAGTAGGAGGAGCCGATCTCGTCGGCGGTGCCGGTCATCAGCCGCTCGATGCCGATCGAGGCGAGCGTGGCGCTGACCCCCTTGCGCGCATAGGGGTTGAAGCTGTCGAAGCTGCCGGTCTGGTTGGCGATGGCGATCTCGCCGCCCTTGGGCGCGTCCGGGTTGACGTAATCGAGATGGGCGAAATCGGCCGGATATTTGAGATCGCCGAGGAAGGAATAGCCGTGGCTCACGGTCGTGCCGGCGCGCGCCGCCCAGGCGGTGATGAGCAGCGCCACGCTCGCC
>JALWJU010000287.1 GCA_026997055.1 Paracoccaceae bacterium
TAGGCATGGCCGCATTCGGGGCTGATCAGGTATTTCACTTCCAGTTCCTCGGCCGCCTCCACCACCCGGGAGACGATCTCCCTGGCAAACGGCCCGGAGCCGATCTGCACGCCGACATTGGTGGCTTCATAGGCCTTGGAGGAAATCGTCCAGTCCACCCCGGCGCGCTTGAACAGCTTCGCATAGGCGGCGATCACCTCCGGATAGCCCATCACCTCCATCGAGGAAAAGGTGGCCATGTAATCGGCGCCCTTCTTGTCGATATGGATCTCGATGCCGGTCTCCTTCTCGACGCGCCTGACCTGGGCGATCAGTGCCTTGAGCGTCACGCCCATGGGGCTCGTGGTCTTGCGCACGAAATCGGCGGCGCGCTCGAGCCCCTCGGGCACGAAGCCGGCGGCCGAGAAGCCCTCGCGCATCTTGCGGATGGTGCCGGCGATATCGAGCCCCATCGGGCAGACCAGCGTGCAGCGCGCGCACATGGTGCAGCTGTCATAGGCCAGCGGCTCCCACTCGCTGAGCATGGCTTCGTCCACTTCCGGTGGCACAAGCCCGAGCAGGCGCTTGATGCCTGAAAGCGGCGCGAGGTGGCGCTCATAGGTGCGGCGCATCGGTTCGAGCTTCCAGGTCGGGGTATATTTGGGATCGCCCGTATTGAGGTGAAAATGGCAGGCCTCGGCACATTCGCCGCAATGCACGCAGGCCTCGAAAAAGCTTGCCACCTCGCCATCGGTAAACTCGATGAATTTGTCGATGGCGATCTGCGCGCGGTTTTCTTTCTTGTCGCTCATGGTATCGCTCACAGGTTGATCCCCTTGCGCCCGTAGGTGGCGCCCGAATGGCCGCGCGAAAGCACGAAGGTGAATGCGTGCATCAGGCGCGAGAACGGGAAGTAGATCAGCCAGATATCGACGAACAGCATGTGAATGGCGCGCAAGCTCGCGTGGCTCTCCTGCAGCGCGAGGCAGCCCGTCAGCATGACCAGGAAGGTAAGGATCGTGCTGGCATGGTCCTCGCCCCTGGTGATCTGGCGCATCACCGGGTCGGAAATGCGCCTGACCCAGAGCGCGATCAGCCCTGCAAAGGCGATCTCGGCCGCCACGATGAAGCCCCAGCGCGGCAGGGCCGGCCAGCTGAGGCCGGTCAGCCGCTCGATGAAGGCGATGTGAAACGCGCCGAAAAAGACCAGCACGGCCAGCGCGACGTGAAAGCCGTAGCCGGCGACGATATGCAGCCAGGTGCGCCGGGCAAAGATCCCGCGGGGCACGAAATGGCGCAGGTTGCCGCGGATGAAGCCCCAGGCGGCCGAGCCCTTGGGCGGGGCGAGGTCGGGCCTGCGGCCGAGGCGGATCAGGCCCAGTACCTTCCAGGCCACCCCCAGCAGGAAGACAGCGGCGGCGGCATAAAACAGCGGCCCTTCGACGAATTGCAGAAAGCTCATGGCGCGGCCTCCTCGCCTTCGGGCTCGTCGGCCCTGGCCGGTTTGCCCGTCATCTGCTCATACCAGATGTCGTGGTGCTCCTTGGCCCAGTTCTCGTCCACCTCGCCCTTGAGCATGGAGTCGAGCGAGCCTTCCATGCCGATCGTGCCGACATAGATGTGCCCGAGCGCGACCGAGATCAGCAGCACCGCCCCCAGCACATGCAGCACCGTGGCAAGCTGCAGGAAGCGCAGGTCGTCCGTGAGCCAGGGAAACAGCATCAGCACCCCGGAAGCGGCGATCACCGCGCCCACCAGCATCACCATCCAGAACCATGTCTTTTCGCCGAAATTGAACTTGCGGCTGGAAACGTGGTGGCCGAACAGCCCGCCGAGGCGGAATATCCATTTGAGATCGTGCGGGTGGAAGAAATTGCCGGCGACGAATTTCACGAACATCCACAAAAGCGCGAGGATGAAGAGCGGGCCGAACAGGTTGTGCCCCTGCATCGCCGCGCTGGTCAGCACCGCATTGATCTCGCGGCCCAGATACGGGGCGATGAGCGGACGGCCCAGAAGGATGATCAGGCCGGATATGGCCAGCAGGATGAACACCACCGCCATGAACCAATGCGCAACCCGCGCGGTCAGGGTGAAGCGCGGAAGCGTCTTGCCCGAGCGCCCCTCCTTCAGGCGCATGGGGCCGCGGATCAGGTGGTGAAGCACAAGCAGGACGATCACCCCGAGCGGCGCCCAGCCGGCATATTTGCGAATGTAGCGCTCCCGCAGAACGCGCCATTGCTGGCCGGTCGTGGTCATCAGCGCGCCTTCGGGCGTGGGAGCGAAGATAACGCCCGGGTCGCGGGGAGAGCCGCCGCGGATCATGTCCCAGATCTCGGCGTCCGACCGGGTGCCCAGCGTATTGGCCGGGCCGGGCTCGGGCGCGTCGGGGAAGCTGGCAGCCGCCCCCGGCGGGCGCACGCTGGACTGTGCCAGCAGCGGGGCCGGGGCGAGGGTGCATATCAGCGTGGCCAGCAGCGCCAGCAGTGCGAATAGGCGGGCAGTCCGCGCGCCGACCGGCGGGGGGGGCGATTTTTCGCAGAAAAATCGTGCCTCCGGCGGGAGTATTTCGGGAAAGATGAAAGGAAGGCGTTGCCGCATGTCAGGCACCTTTTGGCGGGATGGGCGCACGGGGGATGCTCCGCGCGCCCCGGACCCGGATCAGGCGGCTCAGCCACCCTTCTGGCTGTAGGCCGTGCCCCAGCCCCAGGCGCCGGATCCGAAGCCGCGTGAGACCACGCGTTCGCGGTAGATCGCGCTGACCACGTCGCCGTCGCCGGCCAGCAGCGCCTTGGTCGAGCACATTTCGGCGCAGATCGGCAGCTTGCCTTCGGCGATGCGGTTGCGGCCGTATTTCTGGAATTCGGCCTGCGAGCCGTCTGCCTCCGGGCCGCCGGCGCAGAAGGTGCATTTGTCCATCTTGCCGCGGGAGCCGAAATTGCCGGCCTGGGGGTATTGCGGCGCGCCGAAGGGGCAGGCGTAGAGGCAATAGCCGCAGCCGATGCACAGGTCCTTGTTGTGGAGCACGATGCCGTCTGCCGTCTGGTAGAAGCAATCGGTGGGGCAGACCGCCATGCAGGGCGCATCGGAGCAATGCATGCAGGCCATGGAGATCGAGCGCTCTCCGGGCGTGCCGTCATTGATCGTCACCACCCGGCGGCGGTTGATGCCCCAGGGGACTTCGTGCTCGTTCTTGCAGGCGGTCACGCAGGCATTGCATTCGATGCAGCGTTCCGCGTCGCAGAGAAACTTAACTCTTGCCATTTCTCATTCTCCTCAAACTGCGGTGATCTTGCAGAGCGACGCCTTGGTCTCCTGCATCTGGGTTACGCTGTCATAGCCGTAGGTGAGCACCGTATTGGCGGCTTCGCCCAGCACATAGGGGTCGGCGCCCTCGGGGTATCTGTCCCTGAGGTCCTCACCCTGGAACCAGCCGCCGAAATGGAACGGCAGGAACACCACGCCCTGGCCCACGCGCTCGGTGAGCATGGCCCTGACCCTGATCTTGCCGCCCTCGGGCGAGTGGACCCAGATCATGCTGCCGTCGCGGATGCCCAGGTCGTTGGCGTCGCGCGGATTCACCTCGGCGAACATTTCCTGCTGCAGTTCCGCAAGCCATCTGTTCGAGCGGCTCTCGTCGCCGCCGCCTTCGTATTCCACGAGCCGGCCGGAAGTGAGGATCAGCGGGAAATCCCTGGCGAAATCGACCTTCTGGATCGACTCGTAGAGCGTCGGCAGGCGGTAGTTGCGGGTATCCTTGTAGGTCGGATAATCCGCCACCAGGTCGCGGCGCGGGGTGTAGAGCGGCTCGCGGTGGACCGGCACCGGATCCGGGAAGGTCCAGACCACGGCGCGGGCCTTGGCGTTGCCGAAGGGCGCGCATTCATGGGCGATGGCGACCCGCTGGATACCGCCGGAGAGGTCGGTCTTCCAGTTGGTCTTGTCGCCCGCGCCGGCGGCGATGATGGCCTTTTCCTCCTCGGTCAGCTCGCTGTCCCAGCCAAGCTCCTTGAGCATGGCCATGGTGAATTCGGGATAACCGTCCCGAATATCCGAGCCCACCGAATAGACGCCCTCGGCGAGCAGGTTCTCGCCGTTATGCTCCACGCCGAAGCGGGCGCGGAAGGTGAGGCCGCCTTTCGACACGGGCTTGGACATGTCGTAGAGGTTCGGCGTGCCCGGATGGCCCATCTCGGGCGTCCCCCAGCAGGGCCAGGGCAGGCCGTAATACTCACCGTCGCAAGGCCCGCCCACCGCTTGCAGGGTGGTCTTGTCGAAGGTGTGCTGGTTGGCCATGTGCAGCTTGAGCCGCTCGGGGCTCTGGCCGGTATAGCCGATGGTCCACATGCCGCGGTTGAACTCGCGGGTGATGTCCTCGAT
>JALWJU010000288.1 GCA_026997055.1 Paracoccaceae bacterium
CCGGTCGCCCCGTGACCGCGCTCACCTGGAACCCGGCCCGCGCCAGCAGCGACACCGCCACCGAGCCGACCCCGCCGGTGGCGCCGGTGACCAGCACCGCATCCCTGCCCGGCTCAAGCCCGTGTTCGGCGAGCGCCATCACGCAGAGCATCGCCGTATAGCCGGCCGTGCCGATCTGCATCGCCTGTTCGGGGCTGAAGCTCGCCGGCAGCTTCTGCACCACGCGCGCGGGCAGACGCTGGTACTGGCTGTAGCCGCCCCAGAGCGTCTCCGACAGGCCGAAGCCATTGACCAGCACCTTGTCGCCGGGGGCGAAATCGGCGCTGGCGCTCTCCACCACCTCGCCGGCGAGGTCGATCCCCAGCACCATCGGAAAGGCGCGGATGATCGGCGCCTTGCCGGTGATTGCCAGCGCGTCCTTGTAATTCAGTGCCGAATGGCTGACGCGCACCAGCACCTCGCCTTCGGGCAGGTCGGCAAGCGGGATGTCCTCGAAGGCAGTCGCATATTTGCGCCCTTCGGTCTGGCGGGCGATCAGGGCGCGGGTGGTTTCGGGCAGGGTGCTCATGGGGGCCTCGCTCTACAGTTCCGCGCCAAGGGTGCGTCGCGTCCGCTCCCGCGTCAAGCGCCCTTACGCAACGTCACGGCGCCCCGCCTGCTCCGGGTATCCGTTGGCCGGAGCCTGTATATTCACATCCCCGGGCGATTGCCTGCTGGTGAAGGCAGCGGGGGCGCGCTAAGCTGGACGAAACGAGCGGGGGCGATGATGACAGCCTTTCAGACCTTCGAGCTGCATACGCTGATCGTGGCGGCCTTTACCCTGCGCCTGCTCTTGCGCGACGGGATGCTCCCCTCCTCGCGCATGGCGTGGTTCATGGTCATCCTGACCGTGCCCTTTGCCGGCGGGGCGTTGTATTTCCTCTTCGGCGAGGTGGATCTGGGCCATCGCGCCGTGCGCCGGCACCGCGAGATCACCGCCCGCCTCGCGCCCCTTGCCGATACCCTTGCCGAAGCCTGTTCGGGCCGGGTTTCGGCGCAGATGGCGCCGGCATTCGCCTATGCGCGCTCGATCAACGGCTTCTGCCCCACCGGCGGTAACGATGCCAGGCTGCTCGATGATGCGAAGGCGGCGCGAGCGGCGCTGATCGCCGATATCGACGCGGCGCGCGAGAGCGTGCACATGCTCTGTTACATCTGGCTCGACGATGCGACCGGCACCAATACCGCCCGCGCCCTGATCCGTGCCGCGGGGCGCGGGGTGAAATGCCGGGTGATGGTGGACGGGCTCGGCTCGCGCCCGCTCACCCGCTCGCCCCTGTGGCGCGAAATGGCGGAAGCGGGGGTGGAGACGGCCATCGCCCTGCCGCTCGACACGCCGCTGCGCACCCTCCTGCGCAGCCGGATCGACCTGCGCAACCACCGCAAGATCGCGGTGATCGACGGGCGCATCGGCTATACCGGCAGCCAGAACTGCGCCGACCCCGAATTCCGCATCAAGGCGAAATACGCCCCCTGGGTCGATATAATGATGCGTTTCGAAGGGCCGGTGGTGGGGCAGCTGCAGCTGCTGTTCGCCTCCGACTGGCTCAAGGAGGTGGAGACGCCGCTTGCGGCCTTTCGCCCCGTCGCCGCTCGCCGGCCGGCCGACATCACCGCCATTGCCGTGGGTGACGGGCCGACCGAGCGCCCCGGCGCCTCGCCGCAGATGTTCTGCGCCCTGATCGGACGGGCGGAGCGCGAATTATACGTCACCACGCCCTATTTCGTCCCGGATCCGACGGTGATCGACGCCCTGTGCGCCGCCGCCCTGCGCGGGGTGAAAGTGTCACTGAATCTGCCGAAAAACAATGATTCCTGGGTCGTCGCCGCCGCTTCGCGCAGCTATTACCGCCGCTTCCTGGAGGCGGGCGGCGAGATATGGGAATACCGCAAGGGCCTGCTGCACACCAAGGCGATGAGCATCGACGGCAGGGCGGTGTTCATCGGCTCTTCCAACATGGACATGCGCAGCTTCGACCTCAATTATGAAAACGACGTGCTCGTGGAGGATGCGGCGCTGGCCCGCGCCCTCATCGCCCGGCAGCAGGCATATCTGGGCGATTCCGATCCGGTGACGCTCGAAGACATCGCCCAATGGAGCCTCGCCCGGCGCATGTGGCAGAACGGGCTGGCCACGCTGGGGCCGGTGCTTTGAGGCGGATCAGAGACTGATTTGCGCCTATAGCGCCGCGCTCCAGAAGCGGTAGCGGCTCTGCCCGGTCACTTCGCGCACCAGCCCCATATCGGCCAGGAGCGCAAGGTTGCGGCTCACCGCGGCGCGGCTGGCGCCGGTGAGGCGTTCGGCCTGGACCGCCGAGAGCACCGGCACCGCCGCCAGAGCCTCCACCAGCGCCGGCGGGGTGCGCCCGGAAAGCGGGGCAATGGCGTGGCGCGCCCGCGCTTCCCAGTCCCGCAGTCGGACGACCTGCATCAGCCCCGCCTGGCAGGCCCGTCTGGCCGCGCCGAGAAAGCCGCGCAGGCGCTCCCGCGGTGTGCCGTGGGCGTCAAGCCCCGCGAGCCCGGCCAGCGCAAGGGGCAGGAAGGGCAGGAAGCGCAGCCCCCGAGCGCCGATCCGGGCGGCGAGAATGGCGGGCTCGAGCATGGCTTCGGCGCCGCCGGGCCCCAGCCCGCGCCACAGGTGAAAGGCCATCGCCGCCCGGCTGATCGGGTGCAGGTCGGCGCGGGCGATCTCCTGCATCCCGAGGCCGGGCAAGGCGCCGCCGCCGGCGCGGCCGAGAAAGGCTTCGGCATCGAGCGGGTCCTGCCCGCCGAGCAGGCGGCGGCGGGCCCAGTCGGCGCGGGAAAGGGCGCGGTGATCGGCATCGGCGGCAGACAGGCGCGCCATGGCATGAAGAGCGATGCGCTCGGGGGCCAGGCGGTGGCCTTCGGCCCAGCTCAGCGCGGCGATTTCGCTGGCGGCAAGGCGCTGCACCGCGGCCTGGCGTCTTGCCCCCTGCTCCGCCAGGGCCTGATCCAGGCGCGCCAGGGCGGCAGCGGCGTCGGCCAGTTCGCGCCCCAGCCCGGCCTCGGCCCGCTCCCAGTCCCGCGTGCCGGTTCCGGGTCGGCGGGGCGTGGCCGTGGGCCAGGGCGGAGCGGCAGGACCGCTGTCCGCGGAGGGCGGGGGCGGGAGGAACCAGAGCTCCTCTTCCGCCGGCGCGGTATCGTAAAGGGAGGCGTCCGGGGGAGGGTCGGTATCCTTTCTGGCCATGATGTGCAAGATACGGGGATCCTGCGCATTGGCAAGCGGCGGCTATCCTGCCGGCCGGTAGCCCATCGAGGCTTCGAGCAGGCGGCTCGTATAGGGGTGGCTGGGGGTCATGGCGCGCATGTCCTCCACGCTCATCACCTCGACGATCTCGCCATTCTGCATCACCGCGATTTTCTCGCACATATGCGAGACCACGGCGAGATTGTGGCTGACCATCAGGTAGGTCAGCCCGCGCGCCTCGCGCAGGTCCGAGAGCAGGTTCAGCACTTCGGCCTGCACGGAGACATCCAGCGCCGAGGTGGGCTCGTCGAGCAGCAGCACGCTGGGCTCGGGGGCGAGCGCGCGGGCGATGGCCACCCGCTGGCGCTGGCCGCCCGAAAGCTGGTGCGGGTAGCGGAAGCGGAATTGCGGCCCCAGCCCCACATCGGCGAGCAGCTTGGTGATGCGCGCGTCTATGTCCTTGAATCCATGCAGTTTCAGAGTCTCGCTCAGCATCGCATCCACCGAGTGGCGCGGGTGCAGGCTGGCGTAAGGGTCCTGAAACACCATCTGCACATCGCGGTAGAAGCTGCGCGGGCGCTTCTTGCCGAGCGTCACCCCGCCCACCGCCATGCGCCCGGACCAGCCGGGCACCAGCCCGACCAGGGCGCGCAGGATCGTGGACTTGCCCGAGCCGCTTTCGCCGACCAGGCCGAAGGAGGCCCCCGAGGGCACGGTGAAGCTCGCGCCCTTCACGGCGTCCACCCGGTCGGCGCCCTCGCCGAACCAGACATCGAGGCGGTCAAGGACGATCTCGCTCATAGGCGGCCACTCACGCTTTCGGCCTCGGCCCAGGCGGGATCGCGCACCAGGACCTGAAGGCGCTCTTGCGGCCGGTCGATGCGCGGGAGCGAGCCGAGCAGGCCTCTTGTATAGGGGTGCCTTGCCTCGTGCAGCCTGTCGGCGGCGCAGGTCTCGACGATGCGGCCCGCATACATGATCAGCACCCGGTCGCAGAAGCTGGCGACAAGATTCAGGTCGTGGCTGATGAAGATCAGCCCCATGCCGCGCTCCCTGACCAGCCTGTCGATCACCTCCAGCACCGAACCCTGCACGCTCACGT
>JALWJU010000289.1 GCA_026997055.1 Paracoccaceae bacterium
GCGCAGGCCCGGCTCGCGCGCGGCGAGGACGGCACCGGCAAGCCCCTTTCCTGCACCCGCACCACCTTGCGGCATATCGCCGAGCGCCGCCCGGCCACCCTTGACGCGCTGGGGCGGATACCGGGTATGGGGGAGCAGAAGCTCGAACGGTTCGGCGCCGCGTTTCTCGCGGTGATCGCTGAGGAGGAATAACATGCTGGTCGTCATCTCGCCCGCCAAGAAGCTCGACGAAAGCCCGGCCCGGCAGACGGGCAGCGTACCGATATTTCAGGGCGAGGCCGACCGGCTGGCAGAGATCGCCGCCCGGCTGAGCGGCGAGGATCTGGAGCGGCTGATGCGCATCTCGCCGAAGCTCGGCGCGCTGAATGCCGCGCGCTTTCGCGCCTTTGCCAGCGGCGAGGGAGCGAAGCCCGCGGTGGAGATGTTTTCGGGCGATACCTATACCGGGCTCGAGGCGCGCTCGCTCGACCCCGACGAGATGGCCTATGCCCAGGAGCATCTGCGCATCCTCTCCGGGCTTTACGGCCTGCTGCGCCCGCTCGACCTGATCCAGCCGCACCGGCTGGAAATGGGCACGCGGCTGGCCACGCCGCACGGGCGCAACCTGTATGAATACTGGGGCGACCGGATCGCGCTGGCGCTGGCCGAACAGGCCGCGAGGCTCGGCACCGATACGCTCGTGAACTGCGCCTCGGTCGAGTATTTCAAGGCCGCGGACCGCCCCGCCCTGGGGCTCAGGGTGATCACGCCCGTCTTCATGGAAGAGACGGAAAAAGGGCCGAGGATCGTCTCCTTCCATGCCAAGCGGGCGCGCGGGGCGATGGCGCGCTTCGTGATGCAGCGGCGGGTGGCGGACCCGGAAGGGCTCGAGGATTTCGACAGCGGCGGCTACCGCTTCCGGCCCGACATGAGCGAGGGCGACCGGCTGGTCTTCCTGCGCGCCGCCTGAGGGACCCGCACGCCCGGCAAGCGCGCGCAAACGCGCGGGAGAGTCGAAGCCGCGGGATCACGAGCCGCCGCCGCTCAAGTCGCCGCTCAAGCCGTAGATGCCTCTTTCCAGCCGCCTGAACCAGCCGTAATGATTGTCGCGCATCATGCGCGTGGCCTCGGGGATGCCGGTGGCCCTGGCCACCTCCGCGCCCCTGGAGGGGCCGTTCTCGGCAAGATAGGCGCGCAGCCTTTCCGCATCCTGCCGGTAGGCGGTGATCAGCCTGCCGCGCGTACCGCCGGTATTGGGATCACCCGTGCGCCGGGCGAACTCGCCCAGCAGGGCGGCGCGGCGGGCAGGCGATTTTCGCGGACGATACGGGGCGGGGTCGTGGTGAAGCTGGACAAGGCCATCGCGCAGGCGCACGCTCAGCACCCCGAGCCCCAGCCTCCTGCACAGGCCCAGATTGCCCTTGAACGCCCGCCATCCCGCACGCCCCTTCCAGCGCGGCACGGCGACATAGACCGCATCGCTCACCGCCTGGCGCGCCACGGCCTGCTGCAGCAGGGCGAGCGAAAAGCCGGTCTTGAGCTCGACGATCACCGGCTCGGCCTCTCCGCGCAGGGCGACCACATCGGCGCCGGCGATTTCGGCCTTGACCTCGTAACCGAGACCTTCGAGCCAGGTCTTGATCGGGGCATAGAGATCGGTTTCGCTGAGCCTGTCCATGCGCCCTTGTAGCGCAAGGGCCGCCCCGCCGACAGCCCCGTGACAAGCCCCGGCAAGGCCCCTATAAGACGCCGGACAGGACGCAGACCCGAACAGCCAGGATACACGGAATGATCAAGATTTTCGGCCACAAGGGCCCCGATACCGACGCCACCTGCTCGGCCCTGATCTGGGAATGGTACCTCACCGAGGCGCAGGGAAAAGAGGCGCAGGCCTTCGTGCAGGATCCGCCCAACAGCGAGGCGCGCTTCGTGCTCGAGCGCTGGGGGCGCGAGGTGCCGGCAACCCTGGGCGCGCTGGAGGCGGGCGACGAGGTGGTGATCGTCGATACCAACAACCCGGCCGAACTGCCGGACAATATCGGCGCCGCCAGCATCGCCGAGATCATCGACCACCACATGCTCGCGGGCGGGCTCGCCACCGCCGCGCCGCTCAAGCTCACCATCCGCCCGGTCGCCGCCACCGCCACGGTGATGCACTGGCTGATCGGGCGCGACCTTGCCGGCGCGCCGGACTGGGTCAAGGGGCTGATGCTGAGCTGCATCCTTTCGGACACGCTCGAATTCCGCTCCCCCACCACCACGCCCCAGGACCGCAAGATCGCCGCCGAACTGGCCGCCGATCTGGGGCTCGACATATCCGCCTATGCGGCCGAGATGTTTGCCGCCAAGTCCGATGTCTCGGCCTTTTCCGACGCCGAGCTGCTGCGCGCGGATTCCAAGGTCTTCGAGATCGGCGGGCGCAAGCTGCGCGTAAGCGTGCTCGAGACCACCGCGCCCGCCGTGGTGCTCGAGCGCAAGGCCGGGCTGATGGCGGCGATGCCGCAAGTCGCGGCCGAGGACGGGGTGGACGAGGTGCTGCTGTTCATCGTCGATATCCTCAACGAGGAGGCGACGCTCCTGCTGCCCAACGACGCGGTGAAGGAGATCGCCGCCAGGAGCTTCGGCGCCGATACGGCGGGCGACAGCGTGGTGCTGCCCGGCATCATGAGCCGCAAGAAGCAGATCGTCCCGGCCCTCAAGGGCTGAGCGGCCGGACCGCCGGCGAGGAGCGCGCATGAGCCAGATCATCCACAGCCTCGCCGAGATATCGGACCGCTACAAGGTGCTGTTCTGCGACCTCTGGGGCTGCGTCCATGACGGGGTGCGGCCCTACCCGGCGGCGGTGGCGGCGCTCAGGGCTTTCCGCAAGCGGGGCGGCTTCGTGCTGCTGATGACCAATGCCCCGCGCCACCGCGCCAGCGTCGCCCGCCACCTCGACCGCATGGGGCTTTCGCGCGACACATGGGACGTGATCGCCACCTCCGGCGACAGCGCCCGCGCGGCCATGTATCGCGGCGCGGTGGGGCGCAAGGTCTGGTTCATCGGCGAAGCGCATGACCTGAGCTTCTTCGACCCGATCAGGGTGGTGAAGGACCCGGTCGCCATAGAGCAGGTGCCGCTCGAGGAGGCCGAGGGCATCGTCTGCACCGGGCCGTTCGACCCTTTCGCCCCGGTCGAGGATCTGCGCCCGCAGCTCCTGTACGCAAAGCAGAAGGGCCTGAAACTGCTCTGCGCCAACCCGGATATCGTGGTGGACCGCGGCGGCAGGCGCGAATGGTGCGCCGGCGCCGTGGCACGCCTCTACGAGGAAATGGGCGGCGAGAGCCTCTATTTCGGCAAGCCGCACCCGGCGATTTACGACCTCGCCCGCGCCCGCCTCGCCGAGATGGGCGCGCTGGTGGCCGAGCGCGACATCCTCGCCGTGGGCGACGGCATCGCCACCGACATCGCCGGGGCCATGCGCGAGGATATCGACAGCCTGTTCCTCACCGCCGGCCTCGCCGCCGGCGAAATCGCGCTGGACGCGAATGGCGACCCGGACCCGGCCGCGCTGGAGGCCTACACCAGAGCGCACATGACCACGCCCACCTACGCCATGGGCTACCTGCGATAGGCGCGATTTTTCCGCGAAAAATCGTTTCCCCCGGCTGATCGGCGCGGCGCAGCATTTCCCGCTTGCATTTCTGCGCCCGCGAAGCAATAAAGTTACCGATGCCCGCCCACGGGCGCACCATTATTACCCGAGGACCGGATGTTGGACAATTACCCCCGCGGAACCATCTGCATCGAAGAACTCGAAATCGGCATGACCCGCCACCTGACCAAGCAGGTGAGCGACCGCGATATCGAGATGTTCGCCGAAGTCTCCACCGACCGCAACCCGGTGCATCTGGATGACGATTACGCCCGCGACACCATCTTCGGCGGCCGCATCGCCCACGGTATGCTCACCGCCGGGCTGATCTCGGCGGTGATCGGCGAGCAGCTTCCGGGCCACGGCACCGTCTATCTCGGCCAGAGCCTCAAGTTCCTCGCCCCCGTGCGCCCGGGCGACATCGTGCGCGCCGAAGTCACCGTCACCGCCATAGACCACGCAAGGCGCCGCGTCACGCTGGCGACCCGATGCCTGATCGACGGCAAGCCGGTCCTGCGCGGCGAGGCCCAGGTGCTGGCGCCTTCGGGTAAGTTCGACTGACCCGCTCCTTCCTTCCGAGACGCTCCGGAAGGGCCGGGGGCGTCTTGTCGCAGCCCCGATTTTCGCAGGAAATCGCCTGGTCGCCAGGATGCGGGGCTGGCCGAATTGCCGCTCAGTCGAATGTCCCCGTCACCCGCCCCAGCAGCATGAAGGCGCGGGCGGTGCGGGTT
>JALWJU010000290.1 GCA_026997055.1 Paracoccaceae bacterium
CGCCTGCGCCTGGTACTGGCGGCGCTCTGGGAGGGGCTCGACGAATTTCCCGCCGCCCCGCCGCCGGGCCTTGTCACCGTGCCCGCGCCCGAGCATGTGAGCGACGAGACCTGGCGCCTGTCAGGCTACCGGCGCGCGGGCGCGCGGGCGATCCGCATCGACATGCTCGAGCGCCTCGCCGACCTCTTGCGCGAGCAGGACAGCCGCGCGGGCTTCGAGGCCAGCGCGGACATGCTCTCGATCACCGGGCTGACGCTGGAGCAGTTCGCCGACCTGATGCAGGGGCTGGGCTACAGGGCCGAGCGCGGCGAGCGCGAGAAGGTGAAGCCGGCGCCGGCCGAGAAGGCGGAGGGGGAGGCAGAGGAAAAGGCGGAGAAGTCGGCGGAGAAAGCCGCCGGAGAGCCTCCGGCCGACGAGCCTGCCGAGCAGAGCGATGCGGCCGCCGGCGAGGCGGGGGCGGGGAGCACGGCGCCCGATGCGGCGGGCGAAACTGCCGAAAAGACCGCGCCCGAAGCGCTGGAAGAAGTGCCGGAAAGAGAGGTCTTCTATACCTTCACCTGGGGCGGTTCCGGCGCGCGCCGCAAGCCGCGCGGCAAGGGCGGCGGGCGGGCGAAAGCCGACAAGCCCGCAAAGGCGGCGCGGCGCAAGGACAAGCCCGGCGCGCACAAGGCCCAGCCCCGCAGCTACCAGGCCCGCCCGCCGAAGAAGGAAAGGCCGATCGACCCGGACAATCCCTTCGCCGCCGCCCTGATGGGCCTCAGGGACAAGAGCGAGTGAGCGCCTCCGTGCCGCACACGCCTCCCGCGCCTCCCGAAACCATCCGTGCCGACAAGTGGCTCTGGCACGCGCGCTTCTTCCGAAGCCGCGCGCTCGCCGCCCGCACGATCAGCGCCGGCCACCTGCGAATCGACGGTCGCAAGGTGCACAAGCCCGCCCAGCTGCTGCGCCCGGGCATGACGCTGACCTTCGTGCAGGCGCGCCGGGTGCGGGTGGTGCGCGTCGCCGCGCTTTCGACCCGCCGCGGCCCGGCCGCCGAGGCCCGCGCGCTCTACGAGGACCTCACCCCGCCTGAGCCGCCCGAAGCGCCGGCCCCGGGACAGGGCGCTTCCGGCCGCCCCTCCCGGAAAGATCGCCGCAGCCGGGCGCGTTTCGAGCAAAGGGCGCTTGAATGATCCGCCCCATGGCATTATCAGGCGGCAACAGCCAGCTACGAGGCCCAGATGACCTATATCGTCAACGACAAGTGCATCGCCTGCAAATACACCGATTGCGTGGAAGTCTGCCCGGTGGATTGCTTCTACGAGGGCGAGAACATGCTGGTGATCCACCCGGACGAGTGCATTGATTGCGGCGTCTGCGAGCCCGAATGCCCGGCCGACGCGATTCGCCCCGACACCGAGCCCGAAGCGGAGAAATGGGTGGAGTTCAACCGCAAATATGCCGAGCTCTGGCCGGTGATCGTCGAGAAGAAGGACCCGCTTCCCGAAGCCGAGGCCCGCGACGGCGAAGAAGGCAAGCTCGAGAAGTATTTCTCCGAAAAACCCGGCACCGGCAGCTGACCCTGCCCGGCAGGCCTGCGGCCCGGAAGGCGGAAGAGGGCCGCAAGAGCCCGGAAGCTTTTCGGAAGCTGTGCCTCGCCCGCCTTTCGCGCCCTGCGGAGAGTCGGAAAACGAGCGGAAAACGGGCGGAAAACAGAGTGTTGCCGGGGCAGGTCCCTTTAACCCGGATCGCTTTTGTGCTATGCTGGAGCGAACATGAATTCTGAGGCCTGAAAACGGGGCGGCTCGATCCGCTGCGCAGCGAGTGCAATCCACCTCTTGATGACGGAAACCAGACTGCAAGCCTGGCGACGCAGGCCAAGCTGCAAGCCCGCAGGTATTCGCTGTCCGGCAGGCGCCCGTTTCGGGGCCGGGAAATGACGAGGAAGCAAGAGCGATGAGCAAGAAGAAGAAGTACGATTTCCGCCCCAACGAATATGTCGTCTATCCGGCGCATGGGGTGGGCCGGATCGTGGCGATCGAGGAGCAGGAAGTGGCCGGCTTCTCGCTGGAAATGTTCGTGGTCGCCTTTGACAAGGACAAGATGACCCTGCGCGTGCCCACGGACAAGGCGCTCGAGGTGGGGATGCGCCAGCTTTCCTCGCCCGAGATCGTCGAGCGGGCGATGGAGACCCTCAGGGGCAAGGCCCGCGTCAAGCGCGCCATGTGGTCGCGCCGGGCACAGGAATACGAGCAGAAGATCAATTCCGGCGACCTCATCGCCATTGCCGAAGTGGTGCGCGATCTGCACCGCAACGACGACCAGCGCGAGCAGAGCTATTCCGAGCGCCAGCTTTACGAGGCGGCGCTGGAGCGGATGACCCGCGAGGTGGCGGCGGTGCTCGGCGGTGACGAGGTGGCGGCGATGAAACGGGTGGGCGACGTGCTCACCGCCCGCGCCGCCTGAGCGGTCGGGGCGCCTTCGGACCGGGCCCCGGGGCTTGGGCCGCGGCCCCGGGCCGTGCAGATGAAGCGGCGCAACGCACCGGCATCACGGGCCGCATCTGCCCCCGGTGCCGGTGCCGGTGCCGGCGGCGGGGCGGGGGCGGCATGCCGCCGGCGCAGCGGTACTGAAAGGTCCGCGGATTCTCACCGGGCTTTGCCGGGCAGACAAAATTCTTGACAGAATCGCCTCCTTTCACTTTGCTTTGATCGAGGTGGATGGCCAAGGCCGGTTGCTTCGGGCCGGGCCGGTTTCTGCAGGTTTCTGCAGGCGGGGGCAGACAGGCGGGGCAGGCCAAGGCCGCTTTACTTGAGGATGGGCCGGTTGTTTCGGGCCGGAAGGTGTTTCTGACGCAGGTGGAGCGTATCCTGTACTTTTCCCATCCGCCGATGCCC
This sequence comes from Paracoccaceae bacterium, assembly GCA_026997055.1. Classification (GTDB taxonomy): domain Bacteria; phylum Pseudomonadota; class Alphaproteobacteria; order Rhodobacterales; family Rhodobacteraceae; genus JAAEUB01. The sequence continues at coordinate 2,877 of JALWJU010000290.1, forward strand.
GCTTCCACCGCGCGCCTGCCCCTGGCAGGCACAAGCAATGGTTCCATGAGGAAAGGCATCCCATGCGATCGACAAGACATCCCTGGCCGTTTCTGGTCCTGACTCTGGCGCTCATCTTCGCGCGCGCCGTGCCAGCCCCGGCCCAGCCGCTGGAGCTGCAGCCGGGCGAGGCGCCGGTGGAAGAGCTGAAGCTCGCTCCCGATGCCGAGCTTGGTGGCAGAAGCGTACTGGTTCGGGGTACCGCCGATGAAACCGGGATGCGCTACTATGCGGTAAAACTCGATGTGATGAGCCCCACCGTCATCCGGGTTTTCGCCGATGATCCGGCGCTGCCGGTCAGGGTCAGCCTGCACCGCCATCTCTGGGACAAGTCCGATGCCGAGGGCGGGACCGATGCCGAGGGCAATTACGAGTTTACCGGCCGGCTGGATGACATGATCGGCATCTGGCTCACGGCCGAAGAGCCGGCCGATTTCCACCTGCTGTTGTGGACCGGCGATCCGGTGCCGGTCGAGGTGCCGCCGATCTTTTTCGATGCGGACGGGCAGCCGATCCGGCCAGCGGAGGAGGAATGACCATGCAGGGTTTCGTGAAACGGGCCGCCATTGCCGCGCTGGCCGGCATGATGCTGCTCCTGCCCGCCCAGGGCACTCTGGCGCAGGGCGCCGGGGGCGGGATGCCGGAGGTATTGGAGGACGAGGAGGAAAGTCTTGCCCTGAGAAGGGATGCGGAGCCCGGCGCCGATGGCGATGCGGCTGCTCCGGGAGATGGCGGGACAGGGGGCGCGCCGGGGGCCGAAGCCGGTGGTGCGGGCGATGCGGCAGATGAAGGATCCGGTGACGGCGGCCTCGAAGAGCGGGTGAAATCGGTCGAGGAGCGCATACGGGAAGCGCGCGGGCAGATCGGTTCGCTGCGCGATCAGGTCGCCGAGAATGCCCGTGCCATCGAGGAACTGCGCCTGCTTCTGGAAAAGGACCGCGAGGCCGAGCCCAGACCGGGCGAGGGCCTGCCGCCGATGAAGGTCGATTGCGGCGGCGATCCCGAATGCCATCAGTGCCTCATCGAGGTCGCGAAGGAAACCGCCGATCTGCTGATGCTGTTCGAGCGCCTTGCAACCATCTATTCGCGCTTCAAGGATACCTATGAATATGCGATCGTCGTCGGAGACATGCTGTCCGCCTATCACAGCATATCGGAAACCATCTGGGGCTCCGTCAAGGCCGGGATGGCGGTGGACCTGAAGGGGCTCCAGTACGCCTATGACGAGAAGTTCGACGAATTCATGGGGCGCTATGAGGACATCCTGAAGCAGGCCGACGCCTGCCTGCCGCCACAATCGCCGCGCCTGTCCACCTCCTACGATGCGCGCATCTTTCGCAACATGCTCCGCGCCGGCTACAAGAGGAAAGACTGATCATGATCCCGCGTGCCCGTGCCGGCACGGCCATCCGTGCCATCCGTGCCAT
>JALWJU010000291.1 GCA_026997055.1 Paracoccaceae bacterium
GAGCGTGTCGCCCGGATGGCCGGCAAACGCGCGCCCGTCGAAGCGAAAGCGCAGGGTCCGGCTGCGGTCGATCAGCCCGTATCCGGCGACGCGCAGCCCGCTCATGGCGCCCCCTCCCCGTCCGGCCCGGATGCGCTGTCCGGCCCGCCCGACGCCTCGGCGCTCCCCGCGCCCTCCCCGCTGCCGGGCTCTGCGCGCAGCGCCACGCTCTCCAGCACCCGCGCGCTCAGCGTATCGCGCTCCATCACGAACAATTCCCCGCAGGTCAGGTGCATCCACACTTCGCGCGCGCGCCCCAGCGCATTGCGGCGCATATGCACGTAATCGGCCCATTCGGCATCGCTCACCGGGCCGGTCGTGTCGGGCCGCGCCGCGCCGGCCTCGCCGGCAAAGAAGAACTCGCGCTCGTCGCGCAGCCCGCAGAAAGGGCAGGTATATACTTGCATCCTCGCTCCCTCTCTCCCTCGCTCTCCCGTTTCCTCGCCTTCCGGCTCCCTCGGCCCCGCTCCCGCCTCGCTCCCCGGCGCGCCCTCAATGCGCGATCCCCGAAGCCGCGCCCTCGTCGATCAGCCGCCCGCGCTCGAAGCGGGTCAGGTCGAAGGGGGCGCTGACCGGGTGGTGGGCGCCTTCGGCCAGGATATGGGCAAACACAAGCCCCCCGGCCGGGATCGCCTTGAATCCCCCGGTGCCCCAGCCGCAATTGAGGTAGAGGCCGGGCAGCGGGCTCGGGCCGAGGATCGGCGAACTGTCCGGCGACACGTCCACGATCCCGGCCCACTGGCGCAGCAGCCCCACCCGGGCAATCGCCGGAAAGCAGTCCACCAGCCCGCCCAGCACGTCTTCCTGCACCGGCAGGTTGCCGCGCTGGCCATAGGCGGGCACCCGGTCCAGCGCGCCGCCCATCACCAGCCCGCCCTTGTCGGACTGGCTGATATAGACCCCGTGGGCGGGCGAGGCCACCACGCAGTCGAGCATGGGCTTCAGCGGCTCGCTGACAAAGGCCTGCAGCGCGTAGGAGGTCAGCGGCAGGCGAAAGCCGGCCATGGCGGCGAGATGCGAGGAATGGCCCGCCACCGCCATGCCCACGCGCCCCGCGCGCACCGGGCCGAGGCTGGTCTCGACCCCCTTGCAGGTGCCGCCTTCGACGATGAAGCCGGTGACTTCGCAATTCTGCACGATCTCCACCCCGAGCCGGTCGGCGGCGCGGGCATAGCCCCAGGCCACCGCGTCATGGCGCCCGGTGCCCGCGCGCCCCTGCCAGACGGCGCCGAGGATCGGGTGGCGGGCGTCTTCGCCAAAGTTCAGCAGCGGGGCGCGGGCGCGCACCTCGTCGCGGTCGAGCAGTTCGGCATCGACGCCGTTGAGCCGCATGGCATTGACCGTGCGCGCGGCGATCTCGCGCTCGTGCTCGCTGTGGTGCAGGATCATCATGCCGCGCCGGGAGAACATCACGTTGTAATTGAGCTCGCGCGAAAGGCCTTCGTAGAGGCGCAGCGACAGGTCGTAGAGCGCGCAGCTTTCGGGGTAGTAGTAATTGGAGCGGATGACGGTGGTGTTGCGCCCGGTATTGCCGCCGCCGAGCCAGCCCTTCTCCAGCACCGCGACATTGGTAATGCCGTGATTGCGCGCCAGATAATAGGCGGTGGCCAGCCCATGCCCGCCGCCGCCGACGATCACGATGTCATAGGCCTTGCGCAGCTTCGGGCTGCGCCATGCGGGCCGCCAGCCCCTCTGGTCGCGCAGGCCCTCGCGCAGCAGGCGCAGCGCCGAATATCCACCCATCCCCGCACACTCCGAGCGTGGTTGCTTGCCTCCGGGATAGTTTCATCTTTTTTCTCCGAGCGAAACCCCGGGCGGGGATTCGCGAGCGTCACCCCGCTCCATACGCTGCCCCGGCTTTTGGGGACATGATCGGCAATCCCCGATACATGGGCATGTTCCTTCCTCTTATCCCTCCAGCGAATCCCTCCAGCGAGCCTATGCCGCGCCCTCTTCCTCGGCCTGCTGGCGCGCCCACATCGCCGCATAGCGCCCGCCGCGGGCAAGAAGCGCCTCGTGGGTGCCGCGCTCGGTGATCTCGCCCGCCTCCAGCACGATGATCTCGTCCGCGTCCGCAATGGTCGAAAGCCGGTGCGCGATGGAGATGACGCTGCGCCCGCGCCCCATCTCGCGCAGGCTCGCCTGGATGTCGCGCTCGGTCTCGCTGTCGAGCGCGCTGGTGGCTTCGTCGAGGAGCAGGATCGGCGGGTCCTTGAGCAGCGTGCGGGCGATCCCCACCCGCTGCTTCTCGCCCCCCGAGAGCTTGAGCCCGCGCTCGCCCACCTGGGTTTCGTAGCCCTCGGGCAGGGACAGGATGAAGTCATGGATCTTCGCCGCCCTGGCCGCCGCCTCGACCTCTTCGCGCGTGGCGCCGTCGCGCCCATAGGCGATGTTGTAATAGATCGTGTCGTTGAACAGCACCGTGTCCTGCGGCACCACGCCGATGGCCCGGTGCAGGCTCTCCTGGGTCACGTCGCGCAGATCCTGCCCGTCGATCAGGATCGCGCCCTCGTTCACGTCATAGAAGCGAAACAGCAGCCGGCCGATGGTGGACTTGCCCGAGCCGGAAGGCCCGACGATGGCCAGGTTCTGCCCGCCCTCGACCGCGAAGCTCACCCCCTTGAGGATCGGGCGCGCCGCGTCATAGCCGAAGCGCACATCGTCAAACACCACCTGGCCGCGCGTCACCTCCAGAGGGCGCGCGCCGGGCCGGTCCTGCACCTCGGGGGGCTGTTCGAGCAGGCCGAACATCTCGCCCATGTCCACCAGCGCCTGGCGGATCTCGCGATAGACCGTGCCGAGGAAATTCAGCGGCATGGTGATCTGCACCATATAGGCATTGACCATGACGAAATCGCCCACCGTGAGCCGCCCCTCCTGGACCCCGACCGCCGCCATCACCATCACCGCCACGAGGCCCGAAGTGATCAGGAAGGCCTGGCCGAAATTCAGGAATGCCAGCGAATAGGAGGTCTTGAGCGCCGCGCGCTCATAGCCGGCCATGGCCGCGTCATAGCGCGCCGCCTCGCGCGCCTCGGCGCCGAAATACTTGACGGTCTCGAAATTGAGCAGGGAGTCGATGGCCTTCTGGTTGGCGTCGGTGTCCTGGTCGTTCATCTCCTTGCGGATGCGGACCCGCCATTCGGTGACGCGAAAGGTGAAGATGGTGTAAAGCGCGATCGTCACCACCACCACGGCCAGATACCAGACGTCGAAGACGAAGAACAGCACCGCCGAGATCATCGCAAGCTCCAGGATCAGCGGGCCGATGGAAAACAGCATGAAGCGCAGCAGGAATTCCACCCCCTTCACGCCGCGCTCGATGATCCGGCTGAGCCCGCCGGTCTTGCGGCTGATATGATAGCGCAGCGACAGGCGGTGAATATGGGTGAAGGTCTCGAGCGCCAGCTGCCTCAGCGCGCGCTGGCCGACCCGGGCGAAAACCGCGTCGCGCAGCTGCTGAAAGCCGTTGGCCATCAGCCGCGCCACGCCATAGGCCACGGTCAGACCCACCGCGCCCGCGCCCAGCATCCAGCCCTGCGAAGGCGCGCTCCCCGAAAGCAGGTCCACCGCCGCCTTGTAGAAGAACGGCGTCGCCACCGCCACCAGCTTCGACAGCAGCAGCAACAGCATGGCGAACACCACCCGGCGCCTGACCCATCCCTGCCCCGCCGGCCACAGATAGGGCAGCACCCGGCGGATCGTATTCATCGCGCCGGACGGCATCTCGGTCGTGGTAATGGTCGTGTGTCGCATCCCGCCCCTTTCGGCTCCCAGACTTGCCCCGGCTTGCCCGGAATCTCCTTTCGGGCTATCACGGGTCAGTTCAACACTTCACGGAACATTGAAATGTCAGCCGGACATATGAAACAGGACAAGGCTTTGCAAGCCCTTTCGGCACTGGCCAATGCCACCCGACTGGAAATCATCCGCCTGCTGGTGCCGCTGGGGCGGGAAGGGCTGGCGGCAGGCGAAATCTCCCGCCGGCTGGGCATCTCCGCCTCCGGCCTGTCCTTTCACCTTTCCGTCCTCGAACAGGCCGGCCTGCTCACCTCGCAAAGGCACAGCCGCCGCGTCATCTACCGCGCCGACCACGCCCGGCTGGGCAGCGTCATCGGCTACCTGCTGAACGATTGCTGCGCCGCACATCCCGAAGTGCAGGACTGCTGCACCTCCACCCCCGCTTTCCCGGCAAAAATCGCCCCCAGCCGCAATACCCGCGACTTGCCGGAAACGCTTCCCGCCGAGGCGCCGGCCCGCGGCTAGGGTCAGGACCCATTAATCCCGCGCTCACAGCG
>JALWJU010000292.1 GCA_026997055.1 Paracoccaceae bacterium
CATAGGTGGCGCTCAGCACGATCAGCCGCTCGGCCCGTTTCCAGCGCCCCGGCTCGAAGGCGGAAAGCGGCGCCACATGCACCCGCTGCCCGGCCTCCTTGAGCGCCCGGCCCAGCGTGGCCGCGAAGCCCCAGCTGCTGCCGCCCTCGCTGCCGACCAGCAGGATCGTGTCGGCCCGGCCCGGCCCGTCGAAGCCGCGCAGCCGGGCCGAGGCGCGGCGCCCGCGCAGCCAGATCGCCAGCCCGGTCACGCTCAGCACCGCGCCGCCCAGCGACGAGAGCCCCAGCAGCAGGCCGACCAGCCACATCCCGCGCCCGGTATGGAGCGCGTAGATCAGCGTATCCGCATGCCCGATCGGGCCGAGCGGCTCGAAGGAGAGCATCGCGCCGCTGCCCTGATCGACATAGCCCGTGCCGCGGTCGGTCTCGACGGTAAAGACATCCGTCGCATCGCCCGGATAGGGGAAGCTCAGCACCCGCAGGCGCGCAAGCGGTATGTCGCGCAGCGCCGCCAGCTGCCCCGGGTCGGGGGCAACCTCGCCGCTGACCTCGGCCGGAAAGGCCGGCATCGGCTCGGCGGCGGAGATCACGCCGAACACCGTCAGGGTCATCCACAGCCCGGTCGTCGCCGACAGCAGCAGCCCGGCCAGCGCCAGCCGCCCCAGATCCACATGCAGCCGCTGAGCAAGCGTCCCGCGCGCCGGGGCGAGAAGCCGCCGCCAGCCGCCCATGCGCCGGGCCAGAAGCGCCACTCCCGAGACCGACAGCAGCAGCATCAGCCCCGCGCCGATACCTGCCGCGATGCGCCCGGCCGAGCCCAGCAGGAGCGCCCGGTGCAGTTCGACCAGCCAGTTCTGTGTCGCCGAGGCGGCGGCATCGCCGAGAACCTCGCCCGTGGCCGGGTCGATCACCCTGGCCGCGGGCGTGAGCCCGGCGAAGTAATAGGCGGTGATCCGGCCCGAAGGCGCGCGCTTGACCTGCTGCACTTCCGGCAGGCTCGCCTTCACCCGGCTGGCCAGTTCGGCAACGCTCATCCCGGGCGGCGTGGGCGGGTTCTGCGCGCTCTCGAGCGCCGGGAAGAGTGACAGCGCGGCCCCCGAGAGCATCAGGACCAGGACTAGGGCGGTCGCCGGCAGGGCGATCCAGCGATGCAACAGGCGCGACATGGCGGGCTCCTCGAATGCGTGTCGAATGCGTGATTGCGGGGCAGGGCTCAGAACGAATAGGCGAAGGACTTGACGTAGCCGCGCCCGGAATGGGCCTTGCCGCTGCCGCTGCGGGTCAGGGGCACGACCACGTCGTTGGGCACTTCGGGCATGTCCTCGGCCGCCGCGTCGATATGCAGCTTGTAGCCCCTGTCAAAGAGCGCATCGTTGAGGTTCAGGTTCAGCTTCAGCGTCCGGCCGGCACCGACGGAGGCGCCGGTGATGCCGGCAATCTCGGCGGCATTGCCGCGGGTCGCCCGCATCCAGCCGCGCAGGTGCTTGTAATATTTGGCATTGCCGCCCGCCATCCACAGGCTGCCGACATATTTGCCGCTGGCATCGGTGACATAGATCGCCAGATAGGCGCCCTTGCCGCCATAATTGTTGAGCTGGGTCGTCAGCGTCACCTGGCGCGCCTCGGCGGCCAGCGGGGTCAGGGCGGTGGCCGCGGTGGCGGCGGTGGCAAGCGCCATGAGGGGGGTCTTGAAGGTCATCTGTCCGTCTCCTGTTAAGCCCGCATGGGGCATGATTCCTTTCGATGGCACCGTGATGCCCGGCATGTCTGCCGCCAGCCTGACGAGCCGCGCAAAAGCCTGTCAGCCTGGCGTAAGGAAGGGCGCTCGGGCGGTCCGGGAGGCGGCAGAAGAAAAACCCGCCGCGCGGGGCGCGGCGGGAATTGGGTCAGGGAACGGAGCGGGAGAGGGGAAGGCGGCGGGCGGGAGCGCCCCGCAGCAGCCGCGCCCCCGGCGGTCAGTTATCGGGCACGGTTGCCTCTGCCGGCAGGCTTTCGCTTTCACCTTCGCCCCGAACCGCGGCGAGATAGCGCGCGGGGTCGGCGCCCGGGCGGAATTTCACCTCCATCTCGACCGGCTCCAGCGTCTGCGGGTCGAGCTTCAGGCTCAGCCGGTTGCCATCGGCGTCGTAGGTCTTCACCTCGTAGCAGCCATCGTCGATGCGCAGGCGCTGGGGCTGCACCCCCCAGCGCTCGGAGATGGTCGCCAGAGCCGTCTCCTGATCGGCCCAGTCGCCGATCGGAACGTAGCAATCGTCATCGGCGCGTGCGGTCAGTGGCGCCGTCAGCGCAAGACCCAGGGCCAAAGCCAGGGTCGCAGCCGGGCGCGTGCCTGAAATGGGCCAGCATGTCATCGTCGGTTCCTTTCCTCGGCAGGCCGCTCGCGGGCAGGTCCGCTCGCGGGCAGGTTCGGCCCCGGGGCGCGCCATTGCCAGCACGGCCCCGAGGATATGTGCGATCATTCCATGACAACCTTACGGCAGGCTGACGGGCGGGCCGGCGCGCTCAGTTGGTCTGAACCTGCGGCACGCCACCGCTGAACAGCCCGTTGGCCGGCGGAGTCGAGGGCTGCGGGGGCCGCCGGGCGCTGCCATGATCATCGTCATCGTCATCATAATCGTCATCGTCGTCGTCGTGCTCGCTTTCGCACTCCCTGCTCCAGAACCTGAAGCCGCCGTCGCGATCCGAGGCCGAACACGCCTCGTCCTCGCCGCGGGCGAAATACGGCCTGTCATCGTCATCGGCAAACGCGAAACCGCCGGCGGTGAGCAGAGCCAGCAGCGCGGCCGAGAGGGTCAGGGTCTTTTTCATGTCGGGTTCTCCTTCCTTCATCTTCCTTCATCCGCGACCCGCACTGCGCGGGCCGCTCTGTCGATGGCGACAGTGATTCCACCCCGTGCTGACACCTGGCTGATCGTGGTTGAGAAACCCCGTCAGCTTACCGTAAGCTGCGAGCGTCAGGCTCGGGGCGCCTGCGTTGGGGAGCAAGAAGGCTGGAGCAAGAAGGTTGACAGCGCCATGAGGATCCTGCTGATCGAGGATGACACCGTGCTGGGCGCGGCAACGCGCGACCAGCTGATCGCCGATGGCCATTCGGTGGACTGGGTCCAGCGGCTCGACGCCGCCGCCGATCACCTGGCGGTGGCCGAATACGGGCTGATCCTGCTCGACCTGATGCTGCCCGACGGGCTGGGCGTGCGCTTCCTGCGCGACATCCGGGCCGGGGGCAACGGGGTGCCGGTCATCATCCTGACCGCGCTCGATCAGATCTCGGACCGGATCGAGGGGCTGAACGCGGGTGCCGACGACTATCTCGTGAAGCCCTTCGACCTGGCCGAACTCGGCGCGCGGGTCGCCGCCGTGGCGCGCCGCTATGCCGGCAACCCCAACCCGCTCGTCCGCCTGGGAGCGCTGGAGATCGACCTCGCCGCCCGCGCCGTCAGCCGCGACGGGCGGCCGATCGCCCTGACCGGGCGCGAATGGGCGCTGTTCGAGGCGCTGGTGCAGCAGCCGCGAAGGATATTCTCGAAGGGCGACCTGGAAGAGCGGCTCTATTCCTTCGACGACGAGGTGGACAGCAACGCGATCGAGGCCCATGTCTCGCGCCTGCGCAAGAAGCTCGGCCGTTCGGCGATCGAGACCCTGCGCGGGATGGGCTACCGGCTGGGAGCGGGCGAATGAGCCGCATCTCCGGCCGCGATGGCCCGGCCCCGGTCCCGGCCTCGCCCCGGCGCGGAAGGCCGGGCAGATGAGCCCTCCCGCGCCTGCCGCCGATCCCGGCCCCGATCCTGCGCCGGCTCCCGGCTCGGGCGGGCGAAACGGCCGCAAGGCGCCCAGCCTGCGCCTGCGGCTGGGCCTGTGGCTGGGCGGCGCGATCACGCTTGCCTGGTTGGGGGCGGCGGCCTGGTCGCTGGTCGCCCTGTCGCAGTCGGTCCACCGGGATTTCGACCTGCGGCTGAAAGCGGCCGCCGAGCGGCTGATGCCGCTGGCCGTGGTGCAGATCTTCGAGCGCGAAGACGACGGCACCGCCCAGATCATCGCCGGGTTCGGCCATGACGAGGAAGCCGCCCGCCTCGCCTATGCGGTGCAGGACCGGGAGGGGCGGATCCTGCTCGCCAGCCGCGGCTATCCGCAAGCGGCAGTGCCGCCGCCGGGCGCAACCGGCTGGTCCGAAGCCGAAGGCATGCGGCGCTATTCGCTGAGCGCGCTGAGCGGAAGCCTGACCATGACCACCTTCGAGCCCCTGGACCTGCGCCGCCGGGCGATGTGGTCGGCGGGCCTGCGGCTGATGGCGCCGCTGGCGATGCTGCTGCCGGTCGGCC
>JALWJU010000293.1 GCA_026997055.1 Paracoccaceae bacterium
AGGCGACACCCCGCCGCCTCCGCGCCCCGGGCGAGCCGGCAAATGCTCCGCCCCGGACCGATGCCAGCCCGCACGGGCACCGCCGGTCGAACCGCGCGGCAAGGAAACTCGCGACCGGGCGAGAGTCCCGGACAAGCCCGCTTGCCCCGCCCGGCCTGCCCGGCTACACCGCGGCCATGAGCGATACCGCCGACGACATCCACCCGCTGCTTCGCGGCGCCCCGCAGAGCACCGAGTTTCGCAAGCTGCGCAAACGCATCATCCGCAACGTGCGCGAGGCGATCGAGCGATATTCCATGGTCGAGCCCGGCACCCGCTGGGCGGTCTGCCTTTCGGGCGGCAAGGACAGCTACACCCTGCTCGCCGCGCTCCACGAGCTGAAATGGCGCGGCCTCTTGCCGGTGGAGCTGCTGGCGGTCAATCTCGACCAGGGCCAGCCGGGCTTTCCGGCCACGGTGCTGCCGGAATTCCTCGAGCGCATGGGAGTGGAGCACCGGATCGAATACGAAGACACCTACTCCATCGTCACCGACAAGATCGGCGAGGGGCGCACCTATTGCTCGCTCTGCTCACGCCTGCGCCGGGGCAATCTCTACCGAATCGCCCGCGAAGAGGGCTGCTCGGCAATCGTCCTCGGCCATCACCGCGACGACATCCTCGAAACCTTCTTCCTCAATCTCTTCCACGGCGGCCGCCTCGCCACCATGCCGCCCAAGCTCCTGAACGAGGCCGGCGACCTGTTCGTGCTGCGCCCGCTGGCCCATGTGGCCGAAGAGGATTGCGCCCGCTTCGCCGCCGCCATGAACTACCCGATCATCCCCTGCGATCTGTGCGGCTCGCAGGACGGATTGCAGCGCCAGCAGGTAAAGAAAATCCTCGATGAATGGGAAAACCGCAGCCCCGGCCGCCGCCAGGTCATGTTCCGCGCCCTGATGAATACCCGACCTTCCCACTTACTGGACCATAAATTGTTTGATTTTCAAAGTCTTGCAAGAGATCCGAAATAGTCCGAACAATTTGAACAAAAAAAGAACACTTAAGCCGCCTTCCGTTAACCTGTGGTTGACCAGCCCCGCGTAATCTCGCGCGAGGAATAATGTCCGGTTCGAGAATGTCCGGCTCTGAAAGGAAGGCGCAGCATGGGCGATGTTTACGAAACTCCCTACCGGGAAAGCATGGCGCGAAAACTCCGGCGCAAGACCCATGACATACTGGCCGGCCCCTACCTGACCGCCTTTCTGCCCGCCCTGTTTCTCGGCGCCTTCTGGATAGGCGGCGAAGGGATGCTGCTGTTTCTGGCGATCATCTTCCCCGCGCTGCTGGCACTGGCGGGCCTGGCCACCCGACCAGACGACCTCAGCCGCTGGCCCGCGGATGCGGTCACCGGCCTGCCGCTGCGCGAAGCACTGCTGAATCACCTCGACCGGGGCCTGTCACGGGCCGCGAAGGGCACCGATTACCAGCAGGTCTGCATGGCTCTGGAAGTGGATGACGCGCTGCAGCTGCGCGAGCGCCACGGCCACGCCGCCGGCGACCATATCATGCGCGAAACCGGCCTGCGCCTGCGCGAAATGCTGCGTCCGGAAGACCTGGTGGTCAGCCTGGGTTACGGGAAGTTCGGCCTGGCCCTGCGCGGCGGCAGCAGAATGGACCTGGAAGCGATGATCCAGATATCCACGCGCCTGCAGAACATGGTGAGCCAACCCATTTCGGTAGACGGCGCGCGCATCCTGGTTACCGCCTGCGCCGGCTTCGTCCTGCCGAGCCGAGCCCCCTCGCAAACCGCCGATGCCTACCTCCTGGCAGCCGAAAACGCGCTGGAAAACGCCCAGAAAGCCGGCCCCGGCTCACTGCGCGCCTATACCGCCTCGATGCACCGCAAGCCGGTCAGTGCCGAGTTCGCCGGCAAGGAATTGCTCACCGCCCTGGAAGAGGGTCAGATCACCGCCTGGTTCCAACCCCAGATTTCCACCGATACCGGTGCCCTGAGTGGCTTCGAAGCCCTGGCCCGATGGCAACACCCGGAAAAGGGCCAGATATCCCCGGCGATCTTCCTGCCGATCATGGCCGCGGCGGGCCTGCTGGAACGGCTGGGAGAAGTGATGCTTTTCAAATCCCTGTCCGCCCTGCGGGACTGGGATCGGGCCGGCCTCGCGGTGCCCAACGTATCGGTGAATCTCTCCGCCGACGAGTTGCGCAACCCCAACCTCTTCGACAAGATCCGCTGGGAACTGGACCGTTTCGACATCGCCCCGGAGCGACTGACTCTGGAAATCCTGGAGAACGTCGTCGCCAATGCCGAAGATGACGTCGCCACCCGCAACATCGCCGCCCTGTCTTCACTCGGCTGCCGCATCGACCTGGACGATTTCGGCACCGGCCATGCCTCGATTACCAATATCCGCCGTTTCGACGTGCACCGGATCAAGATCGACCGCTCCTTCATCACCCATGTGGACACGGACCGGGACCAGCAGAACATGGTCGCCGCGATCCTCACCATGGCCGAAAGGCTCGGGGTGGAAACCCTGGGCGAAGGGGTGGAAACACCGGGCGAACACACCATGCTGGCCCAGCTCGGTTGCGACCATGTACAGGGCTATTATATCGGCAAGCCGATGCCCTTTGAAGCCACGGCCGACTGGATCCGCTCCCATAACCAGAACCTGCCCAGAACACCCTCGCTGAAAAAGCGTGCATGAACCGCCTGCACCCAGAAGAGGAACCCTGATCCTCGCGCGAAGATTCATCCCTATCGGCGAATACCCTGTGCCGGTCGCGACAAACGATACACACCAGCCGCCTGAGGAATACGGCTCTAAAACCACTTGACCTTTGCCTCCCCGCCCTGTTGAACCTCCCCATCGGAAACCACGAGGTACGGGCCAAATGGACGAGCAGAACAAGAACCTGATCCTGGCAACTCTGCTGAGCTTCCTGGTAATCACCATCTGGATGATGCTGTTCCCGCCCCAGCAGCCCGAGCCGGACCTAACCGTACCCGATGCCACCGAACTGGCATTGCCGGACGAGGCGTCCCCCCCCCCTGCCGACAATACCGCCGAACCCGCACAGGGCGTACAGGCTCCGGCCATCGCTCCCACCCTGGCCGAGGCCCCACGGGTAATCATCGAAACCCCGGAGCTTTCCGGCTCCATCTCTCTGCTCGGCGGGCGGATAGACGACCTGCAACTGAAGCTCTACCGGGTGGATCTGAGCGAGGAGTCCGATATCGTCACCCTGTTCCGGCCGGAGGGCGAAACCGAGGCCTATTATGCGCTCCACGGCTGGGCCGCCGGCGCCGGACTCGATCCTGCGCTTGTCCCCGGCCCAGCCACGCTCTGGCAGCTGGAAAGTGGCGACATCCTGAGCCCCGACGCGCCTGTCACTCTGATCTGGGACAATGGCGCCGGACTGATCTTCCGCCGCACCATCGCGGTTGACGACAAATACATGTTCACGATCACCCAAAGCGTCCAGAATACCGGGGACACTCCCCGCCGTCTTGCCCCTTACGGGGTGATCCGCCGCCACGGGATGCCGTCAGACCTTACCGGCTTCTACATCCTGCACGAAGGCGCAATCCTGCAATCGGGCGAAGAAATGAGCGAGCTCGGCTACAAGGACCTGCGCAAGGCGGACCCGGACCCGAAATGGGGGGCGGCGGCGACAGTGATCCCATCGGCGGGCAACGGCTGGATCGGTTTCACCGATCACTACTGGATGAGCACCCTGATCCCGGCTGCGGAATCCGCCTTTGACGGTGTGCTCAAATATTACCAGAGTGCCGACCTCTATACTGCCTGGGCCACCCTGGAGACGCTGGACATCGCCCCCGGCACCACGGCCAGTGTCGAGACCAGACTCTTCGCCGGCGCCAAGGAGTGGGAAACCATCCGCAATTACGAACGCGACGAAGGGGTCTACCGCTTCATCGATTCGATCGACTGGGGCTGGTTCTTCTTCATTACCAAGCCGATGTTCGCACTGCTGCATTACCTGAACAAGCTGATCGGAAACATGGGCTGGTCGATCATCGTCCTGACCTTCGTGGTCAAGGCCGCGCTACTGCCGCTCGCCTACAAGTCCTATGTCTCCATGGCCAAGATGAAGGAACTCCAGCCGGAAATGGAGAAACTCAAGGAGCGCGCGGGCGAAGACCGGCAAAAGCTGCAAAAAGAGATGATGGAGCTCTACAAGCGCGAAAAGGTCAACCCGGCCTCGGGCTGCCTGCCGATCTTCCTGCAGATCCCGATCTTCTTCTCGCTCTACAAGGTGATCTTCGTCACGCTCGAG
>JALWJU010000294.1 GCA_026997055.1 Paracoccaceae bacterium
AAGATCGACCAGGAAAACAGCGGCACCTTGAAGATGGTCATGCCCGGCGCGCGCATGTTGAGAAAGGTGGTGATCATGTTGATCGCGCCCAGTATCGAGCTGGCGCCCGACAGGTGCACGGCAAAGATCGCCAGATCCATCGAATAGCCGCCCTCGGTGGTCGAAAGCGGCGGATAGAGCACCCAGCCCACGCCGGAGCCCAGCTGGCCGTTGCCGCCGGGGCTCAGCATCGAGGCCACGCCGAGGCTGACGCCAGCCACATACATCCAGAAACTGAGATTGTTCATCCGCGGAAATGCCATGTCCGGCGCGCCGATCTGCAGCGGCATGAAATAATTTCCAAAGCCGCCGAACAGCGCCGGAATCACCACGAAGAACATCATCAGCACCCCGTGATAGGTGATCAGCACGTTCCAGAAATGGCCGTTCGGGGTACATTCCTGGCCGGGATCGGCAAAGAAGCGGAAGCCCTCCATGCACATGTGTTGCACGCCGGGCTCCATCAGCTCGATGCGCATGAACAGGGTCAGCACCACCGCGATCAGCCCCACCGCGGCCGATACGAACAGGTAGAGAATCCCGATATCCTTGTGATTTGTGGACATGAACCAGCGGGTAAAGAAGTCCCGCCTGTCCTGGTGTTCATGATCCTGGATGGCTGCGTCCGCCATTTCGACCTCCCTTCGGATCTGTTGCGGCGCGCATTTCCGGGCGCGCTCTTGATCCGAGTTTTAGAGGCTGGGGCGCGGCAGGGCAACGATTTATTGATCCATGTCAAGTTTCGCGGCGAGGATGACCTTGATGTGGATCAAGAAGTGCGGGCGATGCCTTCCGGGCGGCCCTGCCGGACGAAAACGCCCCGGCGCGAGGGCCGGGGCGTGTGTTCCTGGGCGGACTTTCGGGCGGAGCGCCGGTATTGCGCGTGTTTCGTCCGGTGCGCGCTCAGCTGTCGCTGCCTTCCTCTTCCGCTTCCTCCTGCGTTTGCGGGGCCGGGGCCAGGGAAGCCAGATAGGCGGCCACGTCCTCGCCGCCCTTGCGCAGCTTGAAGGTCATCTTCGAGCGGACCGACGAATCGCCGAGAAACTCGGCCAGATAGGCCTTGGGATCGGCCACATATTCGGCGATCGTCTCTTCGCTCCAGACCAGGCCGGCCTCGCCGGCGGCCACCAGGGAAGCGCCGTATCTGAAGCCCTCGTAGGTGCCGGCGGTGCGCCCGACCACGCCCCAGAGATTGGGTCCGACCTTGCCGCCCTTGACGATGACCTCGCCTTCGGGGCTGACGATGGCATGGCAGGATTTGCATTTCTTGAAGGTCTTTTCGCCGGCCGCGGCGTCGCCTTGGGCAAGGGCGGGACCGGTGGCGATCAGACCGGCGGTGAGGGCCAGGAGAAGAGGTTTCATCTGCTGCTTCCTTCTGATGGTTGCAAGACGGGGCCATTCTACCCATTCGGGCGGCGGATGCGAGGGGGCAATTGCCGCATGTTGCGCAATTGGCGGGACCTTTCCTTATCTTTTCCCGCGCGGAGGGGCTCCCCCTGTGGTTGTGTTAACCGGATGTTAACCACCCATGGGATTTACTGCCCGGACAAGGAACGGGCAAGCGGAGCGAACGGGGAAGATGGGGCGTGGCAATCTCAGGCTGGTCTATTCCGCTGCCGCTGCGGCGGCTCCGCTGTCCGAGGAGGAGGTGGCGGCGGCTGGGGAAATGGCCGAGGAGGTGGCCGAGGCGACGGCGCCGGAGCGCTCTGACCGCCCGGCCCGCCCGGCGCTGCTCGGCGAGATCCTGGTCGAGCGCGGGGCGCTGCAGCCTGCGGATCTCGCCCGGGCGGTGGCGCTGCAGGCGCGCGAGGAGGCCCGCTTTGGCGATATCCTGCTGGCCAATGGCATGGTCACCCGGGAAGAGCTCTACGAGGCGCTGGCCTTCCAGTACGATACCATGGTGGCCGATCTCAGCGCCGAGCCGCCGGATGTGCGCCTGATCGATCGGCTCGGCGCCGATGCCTGCATCCGCCTCGGCGTGGTGCCCTGGAAGCGGGTCGGCGGGGCGACGGTGGTGATCTGCTCGCGGCCCGACGAATTCGGCGAGGTGCGCCAGCAGATGCCGGCCGAATTCGGCGAGGTGCGCCTGGCAGTGGCCCCGGAGGAAGACATCCAGCACGCCCTGGTCGCCGCCCGCCACCGCTCGCTGGCGCGCAAGGCCGAAACCCGGGTCGAGGTGACGCAATCCTGCCGCGAATGGAATCGCGGGCTGATCGGCCGGGTAGCGGTCGCCATCCTTTTGACATTGTTTTCGATCTTCACCATCTCGCCGCTGTTCGGGTTTGCCCTGCTGACCGCCTGGGCGGTGCTGACCATGGTACTGAACTCGGCCCTGAAAGTGGCGGCGGCGGGCATGTATCTGCATCGCCGCAAGCGCCAGAAGGTGGCCTTCTTCTCCAAGCGCCACGGTCCCGCCATCGAGAAGCTGCCCACCGTCTCGATCCTCGTGCCGCTGTTTCGCGAGCGCGAAATTGCCGGGCGCCTGGTGCGCCGGCTCGAAGCGCTCGAATATCCGCGCGAACTGCTCGACATCTGCCTCGTGGTCGAGGAGGACGACACGCTGACGCGGGCCACCCTCGCCGCCGCCGACCTGCCGCGCTGGATGCGCCAGATCACCGTGCCGCGCGGCGCGGTGCAGACCAAGCCGCGGGCGCTCAACTTCGCGCTGGATTTCTGCCGCGGCAGCATCATCGGCGTCTATGATGCCGAGGACGCGCCCGCGCCCGACCAGATCCACCGGGTTGTGCGCCGCTTTCACGAGCGCGGGCGGGAGGTGGCCTGCCTGCAGGGGATCCTGGATTTCTACAACAGTCGGACCAACTGGATGAGCCGCTGTTTCACGGTCGAATACGCCACCTGGTTCCGGGTGATCCTGCCGGGGCTCGAGCAGCTGGGATTCGTCATCCCGCTGGGGGGCACGACGCTGTTTTTCCGCCGCGAGGCGCTGGAGGAACTGGGCGGGTGGGATGCGCACAATGTCACCGAGGATGCCGATCTCGGCGTGCGGCTTGCGCGCAAGGGCTACCGCACCGAGCTTCTGGATACGGTCACCGAGGAAGAGGCCAATTGCCGCCCCTGGCCCTGGATCCGGCAGCGTTCGCGCTGGCTCAAGGGCTACGCGATGACCTATGGCGTGCATATGCGCAACCCCCGCCAGCTGTGGCGCGAGATCGGTGCCTGGCGCTTTCTCGGCATCCAGATCACCTTCTTCTGCTCGCTCAGCCAGGTGGCGCTGGCGCCGTTTCTGTGGAGTTTCTGGGCGCTGCCGCTGGGGCTGCCGCATCCGCTGGCCGGGCTGATGCCGTTCGGGATGATGGCGGCCCTTTCGGTGACCTTCATCCTGTCGGAACTGGTCACCATCGCCGTGGGGATGGTTGCGGTCTCGGCGCCCAAGCACCGCTTCCTGCGCATCTGGGTGCCCAGCCTGCATTTCTACTTCCCGATGGCGACCCTGGCCGCGGCAAAGGGATTCTGGGAGATCCTGACCCGGCCCTTCTACTGGGACAAGACCGCCCACGGGGTATTCGACGTGCCGGCCGGCAAGGGCCGGGCCGGGGGCGCTTTTCAGGTCTGAGCCCGACCCGGGCCCGGGGGCTGCCGGACGCTTGTCCGGCTATTCGGCGCCGAGCTTGAGCCGGGTTTCGAAGGCCTTGGAAATATGGGTGCGCAGGGCGTCATCGGCGGCGGCGCCGTCACGTGCCTCGATGGCGGCGACGATGGCGTCATGTTCGTCCACGGCCTTGAGCGAGCGCCCTTCGGCGGAAAGCGTGGTGGTGGCCAGCAGCACCATGGTGCGGTGCACGAGGTCGAGCTGCTGCACGAGGTAGCGGTTGTGCGAGGCGCGGTGCAGCTGGCGGTGAAAGCGCCGGTTGGCGCGGGCAAGGGCGCCGGGGTCGTCCACCAGGGCCCGGTCGGCCTCGACCATTTCGCGCAGCACCCGGATCTCCTCGGGCGCGGCGTGCTGGGCGGCCAGGCGCGCGGCCAGCCCCTCCAGCTCGGCGCGCACCTCGTAAAGCTCGGCCAGCTGGTTGTGATCGAGCGAGGCGACGATCAGCGAGCGGCCGTCGCGGGTGAGCAGGCTCTGGGTTTCGAGCCGCTGCAGGGCCTCGCGAATCGGGGTGCGCGACACGCCGAAGCGCTCGGCCAGTTCGCTTTCCACCAGCCGGTCGCCGGGGCGGTAGATGCCGGTGTCGATGGCGTCCAGCACCAGGTCGTAGGCGTCCTTGTTA
>JALWJU010000295.1 GCA_026997055.1 Paracoccaceae bacterium
GCTACCAACCGCGCCATCATGATCGCCGACATGGCCGGGGTGCCGCTCTATGTGGTGCATGTTTCCTGCGAGGAAGCGCATGAAGCGATCCGCCGCGCGCGGATGCAGGGCAAGCGGGTCTGGGGCGAGCCGCTGATCCAGCATCTGACGCTGGACGAAAGCGAGTATTTCAACAAGGACTGGGACCACGCCGCGCGCCGCGTCATGAGCCCGCCTTTCCGCAACAAGCAGCACCAGGACAGCCTCTGGGCGGGTTTGCAGAGCGGCTCGCTCAGCGTGGTCGCCACCGATCACTGCGCCTTTACCACCGAGCAGAAGCGCATGGGCGTGGGCGATTTCTCCAAGATCCCAAATGGCACCGGCGGGCTTGAGGACCGGATGCCCATGCTCTGGACCCACGGGGTGAATACCGGGCGGCTGACCATGAACGAATTCGTCGCCGTAACCTCGACCAATATCGCCAAGATCCTGAACTGCTACCCGAAAAAGGGTGCAATCATGGTCGGCGCGGATGCCGATATCGTGGTCTGGGACCCGGAGAAGGAAAAGACCATCAGCGCCGAAACCCAGCAGTCCAATATCGACTACAACGTGTTCGAGGGCCACAAGGTCAAGGGCCTGCCCCGCTTCACGCTCACGCGCGGCCATGTGGCCATTCACGACGGCGAGGTGCGCACCCGCGAGGGCCACGGCCAGTTCGTCGCCCGCGAGCCCAACGCGGTGGTGAACCGCGCCCTTTCCACCTGGAAGGAGCTGACCGCCCCGCGGCCGGTCGAGCGCAGCGGCATTCCGGCGACGGGGGTGTGATGGTGAGCCAGCCTGTCATCAGGGCCGAGAATCTCGACCTGACCTTCCAGACCAATGACGGCCCGGTCCATGCGCTGAAGGGCGTGAACCTGACCATTGACAAGGGCGATTTCGTCAGCTTCATCGGTCCGTCGGGCTGTGGCAAGACCACCTTTCTCAGGGTAGTCGCGGCGCTGGAGCATCCGACGGGGGGCAGCATCAGCGTTGCCGGGATGAGCCCGGACGAGGCGCGCCGCAAGCGCATGTATGGCTACGTGTTTCAGGCCGCGGGCCTCTATCCCTGGCGTACGATCCGTGGCAACATCAAGCTGCCGCTCGAGATCATGGGAATGCCAAGGGACGAGCAGGAGGAGCGGGTAGAGCGGGTGCTGGAGCTGGTGGACCTCAAGGGCTTTGGCAAGAAATATCCCTGGCAGCTATCGGGCGGCATGCAGCAGCGCGCCTCGATCGCCCGGGCGCTGGCATTCGATGCCGAGATCCTGCTGATGGACGAGCCTTTCGGCGCGCTTGACGAGATCGTGCGAGACCACCTCAACGAACAGCTTCTGAAGCTCTGGGCGGCCACCGACAAGACCATCGGATTCGTTACCCACTCGATCCCCGAGGCGGTGTATCTCTCGACCAGGATCGTGGTGATGAGCCCTCGCCCCGGCCGGATCACCGACGTGATAGAAAATCCGCTGCCACGCGAGCGGCCGCTGGATATCCGCGACACACCGGAATTTCTCGAGGTTGCGCACCGGGTGCGCGAGGGCCTGCGAGCGGGGCATGCCTATGATGACTGAAACGGCCTTCCTGCGGCCCGGGGGGCTTTGGGCGCCCTCCGCCCCCCGGAGCCACACCGCCTTTTGGGCAAGGTGGCGGCACCTTTCACCTTTCACGGTCATCGGCTCTCCAGCCTGTACCGCGTCACCATCCTGCACGCCAACCCTTTCACCTTTCTTAAAATACTCAAAAAAGATGCGCGAAAATTCTGCGGGAGGATTTGAGTATTTATTGAAAGATGAAAGGCAGGGACGGGCGGATCCTTATGGTGGAGGAATTCAATGAAGTCGGTGCTTCCGATTCTGACCGTGGTCGCGGCCATTGTGGTCATGTGGTATGCTGCTGCCATCGGCATGAATGCCAAATGGGCACGCGAGCAGGCGGCGCGCCAGGGGGTTGAACTCGGCTTTACCGAGCTGGTTGCCGATACCTGGAGCCAGGACCGCCCACGCTTGCCGGCACCGCATCAGGTGCTTGAAGAATTGTGGAACTCCACCGGCGCCAAGATACTGGCGGGAAAGACGTGGTCCAAGCGCAGCCTGATATATCATGGCTGGATTACGCTCAGTGCTACACTTGCAGGTTTTGCCATCGGTTCGCTTGCGGGAATTCTGCTGGCGGTGGGGATCGTCCATAACAAGGCGATGGATATGAGCGTCATGCCTTGGGCGATTGCGTCGCAGACCATCCCCATTCTGGCGATTGCGCCGATGATCATCGTGGTGCTGAATTCGATCGGCATTCAGGGGCTGATCCCAAAGGCGATCATCTCGGCCTATCTGAGCTTTTTCCCGGTCGTTGTCGGCATGGTCAAGGGACTGCGTGCGCCGGGGCGCGAGCAGCTTGATCTGCTGAAGACCTACAATGCCAGCGGTGCGCAGACCTTCTGGAAGCTGCGTTTGCCCGCTTCGGTGCCTTACCTTTTCACCAGTCTCAAGATCGGCATGGCCGCAAGCCTTGTCGGGGCCATTGTCGGCGAGTTGCCTACCGGTGCCATTCGCGGGCTCGGGGCGCGGATGCTCACCGGCAGCTATTACGGCCAGACCATCCAGATATGGAGCGCGTTGTTTGCCGCGGCGATCCTGGCTGCTGGTCTGGTGGGGATCATCGGCATGATAGAGAAGCTGATGCTGCGGCGCATGGGGGTGAGAACATGACCTGGGTCGTGCTTGCCATAATCGTCTGGGCCGGGGCCTGGTATCTGAATACCCGGCTGGCCAACAGCCCGCTGGCCGAGACCCGTGCGGTGAAGCTGGCCGTGCCGGCGATTTTCGGCCTTACCCTGATCGTGGTTTGGGAGCTTCTGGTGCGCGGGTTGAACGTGCCGCCGGTGATCCTGCCCCCGCCCAGCGCCATTGCTGCCAAGTTTGCAACCTCGATTCCGATCCTGTGGACCGATTTCGTGCAGACCTTCGTCAAAGGCGCGCTGACCGGCTATATTATCGGCTGCGGCTCGGCCTTTATCGTCGCGATTCTGATCGACCGTTCGCCGTTTCTGCAAAAGGGTCTGCTGCCGGTGGGCAATTTCATCGCCGCCCTGCCGATCATCGGCACCGCGCCGATCCTGGTCATGTGGTTCGGTTTCGACTGGCAGTCCAAGGCCGCTGTGGTGGTGGCGATGGTATTCTTTCCGATGCTGGTAAACACGATGCAGGGGCTGGCCGATACCGACCAGATGCAGCGCGACCAGATGGCGACCTGGAACGCCTCCTACTGGCAGACGCTTCGGAAGCTGCGCCTGCCGGCCGCCATGCCGGCGATCTTCAACGGGCTCAAGGTCGCTACCACCCTGGCTCTGATCGGTGCCATCGTTGCCGAATTTTTCGGCAGCCCCATCAAGGGAATGGGCTTTCGCATCTCGACAGAGGTCGGAAGACAGGCGCTGGACATGGTCTGGGCAGAAATTACCGTGGCGGCCCTTGCCGGGTCTGCCTTTTACGGTATCGTTGCCTTGATGGAGAAGGGGGTCACCTTCTGGCACCCCTCACAGAGAGGCTGAGCTTGTCAACAACCAACTGGGAGAGAAAAGATGATCAAACATGCAATGGGCGCACTGGCCGGGCTGGCCTTTTCGGTATCCGGGGCGCTTGCGGGCGAAGACGTTACGCTGCAGCTCAAATGGGTGACCCAGGCGCAGTTTGCCGGCTATTATGTGGCGCTGGAGAAGGGCTTTTACGAAGAAGAGGGGCTGGACGTGACGATCAAGCCCGGTGGCCCGGACATTGCGCCGGTGCAGGTGCTCATGGGCGGGGGCGCCGATGTGATGATCGACTGGATGCCCTCGGCGCTCGCCGCGCGCGAGAAAGGCTCGCCGGTGGTCAACATCGCCCAGCCGTTCAAGCGCTCGGGCATGATGCTCACCTGCCGCGCCGACAGCGGTATCAAGACCCCCGAGGATTTCCCCGGCCATACGCTGGGCGTCTGGTTCTATGGTAACGAATACCCGTTCCTGAGCTGGATGAGCAAGCTCGGCATCCCCACGGACGGCTCCGAGGGCGGCGTGACCGTGCTCAAGCAGGGCTTCAACGTGGACCCGATCCTTCAGGGTCAGGCCGATTGCGTTTCGACCATGACCTACAATGAATACTGGCAGATCATCGATGCGGGTCTGAAGCCCGAGGATCTGGTGACCTTCAAGTACGAGGATCAGGGCGTGGCGACGCTGGAAGACGGGCTTTATGTGCTCGAGGACAATC
>JALWJU010000296.1 GCA_026997055.1 Paracoccaceae bacterium
TTCTGAACCGCGTGTTCAGCTACGAGGTCACGCCCGATGACGGCGGCGCGGCGCAGACGATCCACTTTCCGCGCTCCTGCCTGCATTGCGAGGATGCGCCCTGCGTCACCGTCTGCCCCACCGGCGCCAGCTACAAGCGCGCCGAGGACGGGATCGTGCTGGTGAACGAAGACCGCTGCATCGGCTGCGGGCTGTGCGCCTGGGCCTGCCCCTATGGCGCGCGCGAGCTCGACCAGCTGGCGGGGGTGATGAAGAAATGCACGCTCTGCGTGGACCGGATCTACAACGAGAACCTGCCCGAAGAGGACCGCGTACCCGCCTGCGTGCGCACCTGCCCGGCCGGGGCGCGCCATTTCGGCGATCTGGGCGATCCGGAAAGCGAGGTCTCGAAGCTGGTCGCCAGCCGCGAGATCGTGGACCTGATGCCCGAGCAGGGCACGCGCCCGGTCAATACCTATCTCGCCCCGCGCCCCAAGGACCGCATGGGCCGCGATGCGGCCGAACTGAAACCCGTTGCCACGGAGGCCAAGGGCTTCCTCGGATGGCTTGACAAAGCACTGGAGAAACTCTGATGCATCCGGCTCCTTCCGTTATCATCTTCACCACGCTGAGTGGCCTGGGCTTCGGCCTGTTCATGTGGCTGGGGCTGGGCATCCCCGATGTGACCGGCATGCCCGCCTTTGCCTGGTTTTTCGTCGCCTATGCGCTGAGCACCGGCGGCCTCATCGCCTCGACCTTCCACCTGGGCAATCCGAAGAACGCGATCTATGCCTTTTCCCAATGGCGCACCTCGTGGCTCTCGCGCGAGGGGATCATGGCAGTGGTGACGCTCTTGACCTTCGCCCCCTTCGCAATCGGCAAGATCTTCCTCGGCGTCACCTGGCCGCTTCTGGGCAATCTTGGCACGCTGTTTGCGGTGATCACGGTGTTCACCACCTCGATGATGTATGCCCAGCTCAAGACCGTGCCGCGCTGGAACATGTTTCCGCTGATCCCGGTGCTGTTCGAGCTTTACGCCATTGCCGGCGGGGCGCTGCTGGCGGGCGAGGCGCGCATTGCCGGCTGGCTGATCCTCGCGGTGACGGTGCTGCAGATCATCACCTGGATGGCGGGCGATGCCAAATACGCGAACCTCGCCACCGACAAGGGCACCGCCACCGGCCTCGGCCGCTTCGGCAAGGTGCGGATGCTCGAAAGCGGCCACACCGCGCGCTCTTATGTGATGGACGAGATGGTGCATCTGATCGGCCGCAAGCACGCCCACAAGCTGCGCGCGATCGCCACCATCCTGATCGGTGTGCTGCCGGCGCTGATGCTGCTGCTGCTTCCGGCCACCACGCTGGTGATCCTGCTGGCGGTGGCTTCTCATGTGATCG
The DNA here is from genome assembly GCA_026997055.1 of Paracoccaceae bacterium. Classification (GTDB taxonomy): domain Bacteria; phylum Pseudomonadota; class Alphaproteobacteria; order Rhodobacterales; family Rhodobacteraceae; genus JAAEUB01. The sequence goes on from JALWJU010000296.1 coordinate 1,377, forward strand.
GCGTCACCGCCGGCCGCTGGCTGTTCTTTGCCGAGGCCGAGCATGTGGTCGGCATGTATTCTTCGCGCGGCTGAGGCGGCGCTGACAGGAGGAAAGACCGATGAAAACCCGCATTCTCGCGCATCTCGCGCAGGTGGAAATGGACGGAATCAAGGGCAATATCGTCGAGGCCGGGCTGGTCTCGGCCAAGGATATCGCCGTGGATGGCAGCAAGGTCGTGGTGACGGTCAATGTGCCGCCGGACAATATGGGCGATCTTCAGAAGCTCAAGGCCGATATCGAGCAAAACCTGAAGAGCAATATCGATGGCATCGAAAACCTGCTGGTGGTCCTGACCGCCGAATCGGGCGTGAGCGCCGAAGCCGGGGGGGCGGTGGCGGTCGAGGCGCCGACCCAGGCCGATGCCGATGCGGCGATGAAGGCGCGCAAGGCTCCGCCGAAGAATCCGGGCGTGCCCGGCCCCGACATGCGCCCCGCCCAGGCGGCGATCCCCGGCATCAAGCACATCGTCGCCGTGGCTTCCGGCAAGGGGGGCGTGGGCAAGTCCACCACCTCGGTGAACCTCGCCGCCACCCTTCGCGCGCTGGGCTTCAAGGTCGGCCTGCTGGACGCCGATATCTACGGCCCTTCCATCCCCCGCCTGCTCGACATCACCGAGCGCCCGGCGATCGAAAACGACAAGGTGGTGCCGATCGAGAAATACGGCATGAAGGTCATGTCGATGGGTTTTCTCATGGACGAGGAAGCGCCGGTGATCTGGCGCGGGCCGATGGTGGTCTCGGCGCTGATGCAGCTCACCCGCGAGGTGGCCTGGGGCGAGCTTGACTTCCTGATCCTCGACATGCCGCCGGGCACTGGCGACGCGCAGCTTACCATGGCCCAGCAGACCCCGCTTTCGGGCGCGGTGATCGTCTCGACCCCGCAGGACCTCGCCCTGGTCGATGCGCGCAAGGGGCTCAAGATGTTCAAGGACGTGGATGTGCCGATCCTCGGCATCGTCGAAAACATGTCCTCCTTCGTCTGTCCCCATTGCGGCGAGACCAGCGATATTTTCGGCTCCGGCGGGGCGGAGGCGGATGCCCGGCGCCTGGGCGTGATGTTCCTGGGCAAGGTGCCGCTGCACATGTCGATCCGCGAAAATTCCGACGCCGGCAAGCCGCTGATCGTCGCCGAGCCCGACGGGCCGCACGCGGCCTTTTACAAGCAACTGGCGCTGAAGGTCGCCGCCCTTCTGGGCGAGGCGGACGAGGAAGAGGACGAATAGCCCGGTTTGCCGTGTGAGCGAAAGGGGCGGGGCCGGATCAGGCTTCGCCCTTTTTCCTGCGCTCGTGGAGCAGTGAGGCCGAATAGAGCACCAGCGCCGCCCAGATCATCGGAAAGGCAATCGCCCGCGCCGTGCCAAACGGCTCGCCAAAGGCAAACACCGCGATCAGAAAGATCATCGTCGGCGCGATATATTGCAGGATGCCGATGGTCGAGAGCCGCAGCCCCTTGGCGCCATTGGCATAGAGGATCAGCGGCACCGCCGTCACCGCGCCCGTGCCTACCAGCAGCCAGGCATTGGCGGCACTGTCGAAAAAGTGGTTCTGCCCCTGCCCCGTCAGCCAGGCGAGCCAGCCCAGGGCGGGGATCAGCAGGATCAGCACTTCCAGCAAAAAGCCCTGATTCGGCCCGATCGGCAGGGACTTCTTGAAAAAGGCATAGAACCCCCAGGAGAGCGTCAGCCCCACCGCGACCCATGGCAGGCGCCCGGCGGCGATGGTCAGCGTCAGTACCGCGGCGGCCGCCAGAGCGATGGCGAGCCATTGCAGCCGTGTCAGCCGCTCGCCCAGCAGAGCCGCGCCAAGGGCGACGGAAAAAAGCGGGTTGATGTAATAGCCGAGCGCGGCGTCCAGCGCGTGATCGTTGCTGATCGACCAGACATAGATGCCCCAGTTGATGCCCACCAGCCCCGCCGTCAGCGCCGCCATGGCGAGCATGCGCGGGCTGCGTATCGCCGCCACCAGATCGCGGGTGCGCCCCAGCGCCACCAGCAGCAGCCCCGCCACAGGTACCGACCATATCACCCGATGCGCCAGCACTTCGAGCGGCGGTACATGAGCGAGAGCCTTTAGATAAAAGGGCAGCATTCCCCACAGCAGATAGGCCGACACTGCGAGGACAAAGCCGCGCGGCGTGTCTTCGTCTGGTCTTTGGACGGCGGGCATGGCGTCTCCTGTTCTCCCGCTCATTACCCGGTGACGCCGAAGGCTTCCAGCGCATAATTCCGGTGATTTTCGCCCGGCGGTTACCAATTGGTAAGATCAAGGAATTACCCTGCGGCTCAATGGTAGCAAGCGGGAGCTAGGTAGGCATGGAACTCACCCACAAGGATGTGAACGGAACCCGGCTGATCGAGGCGCAGGGCGACAGGCTGGATGCGGCGGTAGCGATCCGCTTCAAGGATGACATGCGCACTCTGACCGGAGACGGGCCCGAGCGCATCGTGCTTGATATGAAAAATGTCGAGTTTCTCGATTCTTCCGGGCTGGGGGCGGTCGTCGCTGCCATGAAGCAGGCGGGGCCGGCCCGCCGGCTGGAACTGGCCGGGCTGACACCGACGGTGGAAAAGGTGTTCAGCCTGACCAGGATGGATACGGTCTTCACCATCCACGATTCTGCCGAATCCGCTCTGGGCGCAGGGCATATGCAGGCTTCCTGAGGCCCAGAAGCCGCTTATATTGATGCAATATTCCATGAGGCTTGGCGAATCCGGCATGGCCGATAACCTCTCACTTTCCCTTGACGCCAATGAAATGGCGCTGCGCGCTTCTCTGAAGCAGGTGAGAGATTATCTTGCGGATTGCGGCTTTTCGGAGAGCTTCCTCGGGAATGTGGAGATC
>JALWJU010000297.1 GCA_026997055.1 Paracoccaceae bacterium
TCCCCGGCCAAGCGCGCTTTTCGCAGAAGACCGCCCCCGAGCCGATCTACTCCGCCGCCTCGGGCGCCGTCGGCCCGTCGCCGGATGGCTTGGCCCCGGCCCCGGTCTTTGCCTTGTCGCCCTCGCCCTTGTTCACCGCCCGCACCCGCGGCTTGCGAATGCGCGGCGTACGCCTGGGCTTGCTTTCCGGGGTTTCGACCAATCCGCTGTCGCCGCTCTCCTGCGATGCCTCGGCCAGGCCGCCGGCATCCGCCAGGGGCATTTCGGCAAGCTCGCTCGCCGCCGCGGCGGCCTCGGCTTCCTGACGGGCCAGGCGTGCCTCGCGCTCTTCGCGTTCGCGCTGCTGACGTTCCCGGTTGGCCTGCTCGGCCTGGGCCCGGCGGGCCTCCACCTGGCGCTGGGCTTCGCCCAGCAGGCGCGTGTAATGCTCGGCATGCTGCAGGAAGTTTTCCGCCGCCACCCGGTCATTGGCCAGCGCCGCATCACGGGCGAGCTGGGTGTATTTGTCGATGATCTGCTGCGGGGTGCCGCGCACCTTGCCCTCGGGGCCCGAGGAATCGAAGACCCGGTTCAGGTTGTTGCCCGGATTGCGATTGCGGTTCGACTTGCCGCGCGAACGTGATTTGCTTGATCTCATCTGAACCTTGTTTCAGCCTGTGGCTTGGTCTGATCTGTGGCGCCCGGCGCCGCTCGAAATTCCCGTATCAGACTTTTGGGTTTGCCGCGGCGTGGTCTGCAAGACTTCTCCCACCGCTGATGAGGAGTAAGCATGCGACGGAGGCCGAGACAAGCAAAAATTACCGAAAATTCGCCGAACCGCGAAAATTTGCCCGGAATATGGCAGGTTTACATCGCTTTGGAGCCTTCAGCCCGGCATTTTGCCCAGCACCACCCGGTCGCGGCCATCGAGATCGGGCAGGATGCGGATGCGCTCGAGCCCCGCGCGGACCAGAAGCGAGGCCGCTTCGGCGCCCTGTTCGGGGCCGATTTCCAGCAGCACATGGCCGCCCGGGGCCAGATGCGCGCCAAGTCCGGCGGCAATCGCCCGGCAGGCGTCAAGCCCGTCGCCGCCGGGGCTGAGCGCAAGCGCCGGGTCGTGATCGCGCACCTCGCGGGCGAGCCCCTCCATTTCGTCGGCGCGGATATAGGGCGGGTTGGAGACGATCATCTCGAAGCGCCCCGTGAGCCCGGCAAGCCAGTCCGCCCGCCGCAACGCAAGCCGCGCGCCGACCCCGTGGCGCGCCGCATTGTCGGCGGCCACTTCAAGGCAGGCGGGCGAAATATCGGTGGCCAGCGCCCGGGCCTCGGGCCATTCGCAGAGCAGCGTCACCGCGATGATGCCGCTGCCGGTGCCAAGGTCGAGAAAGCGCCCCACCGGGCCCAGCGCCAGCGCCGCCTCGATCAGGGTCTCGGTCTCCGGGCGCGGGTCGAGCACATCCGGGGTGATGCGGAAATCGCGCCCCCAGAAGGCGCGCCGGCCGAGAATCCGGCTCACGGGCTTGCCCGCGGCGCGCGCGGCAATCGCCGCCTCGAAGCGCGCCGCCTCGCCCGCTCCCAGCACCCGCTCCGGCTCAAGCGCGAGCCGCCCCGCCTCCAGCCCCAGCACGCCGGCGAGCAGCCGCCGCGCATCGCGCGCCGCGCCCGCAACCCCCGCCGCCGCCAGCGCCCGCGCGCCCCCGGCCAGCGCCTCGCGCAGGGTCCGGCTCATTCCATCTCGGCCAGCTGGCGCGCCTGGGTCTCGGCGATCAGCGCGTCGATGATCTCGTCAAGATCGCCCGCCATCACCTCGGCGAGCTTGTAAAGCGTGAGGCCGATGCGGTGGTCGGTCACGCGCCCCTGGGGGAAATTGTAGGTGCGGATGCGCTCGGAACGGTCGCCCGATCCCACCTGCGCCCTGCGGTCGGCGGCGCGCTCGGCATCCGCCTTCTGACGCTCCAGGTCGTAAAGCCGCGCCCTCAGCACCTGCATGGCGATCTCGCGGTTGCGGTGCTGGCTCTTCTCGCTCGAAGTCACCACGATGCCGGTGGGCAGATGGGTGATGCGCACCGCCGAATCGGTGGTATTCACATGCTGACCGCCGGCGCCGGAAGCGCGCATCGTGTCGATGCGGATATCACCGGGGTCGATCCGGATATCCACATCCTCGGCCTCCGGCAGCACCGCGACGGTGGCCGCCGAAGTATGGATCCGCCCGCCGGACTCGGTCTCGGGCACCCGCTGCACCCGATGCACGCCGCTTTCGTATTTGAGCCGGGCAAAGACCCCCTCGCCCTTCACATGCGCCACCACTTCGCGGATCCCGCCAAGCTCGCTCGCCTGCTCCTCGATGATCTCGAACTTCCAGCCGCGCGCCTCGGCATAGCGCTGATACATGCGCAAGAGGTCGCCGGCAAAGAGAGCCGCCTCCTCGCCCCCGGTGCCGGGGCGGATCTCGATCATCGCCGGGCGCGCATCGGCCGCATCGCGCGGCAGAAGCGCCAGCCGCACCGACCGCTCGGCCGCCTCCAGACGCGTACGCAGCTCGACCAGCTCCGCCTCGGCCAGATCGCGCATCTCGGGATCGTCCAGCATCGCCTCTGCCCCCTCGATCTCCTCGATGAGCCCCCGATAGGCGGCAATCTCCTCGACCACCGGCTTCAGTTCGGCATATTCGCGCCCCACCGCGGCGAATTCCGGCCCCGAAAGCCCCTCGCCCATCCGCGCTTCGAGATACTGGAAGCGCCGGGTAATCGCATCGAGTCTGTCCATGGGTACCATGAGGCACCTGTCCCCCATCGTGCCGATTTGGTCAAGAGGCGGAAATGTGCTATCCTGCCCCATGAAACGAGCGGCATCCCTGCTGGCCCTGCTGGCAAGCCCCCTCCATGCCGATATCGTGCTGCCCGACGGAAAGGCGATCGACTGCTATTGACCGACCGGAGCGGCGGACGGGTCGAACTGGGCCAGTCGATCTGCCTCTACGTGGAGGCGCGCCTTCATCGCGCGCTGCGAAATGAGCCAGAACCTGCCGATCTGGCGCGACACCGGCGAAAGCTGCCTGACCTCCCGGCTCGACCCCGCCCCCACGCGGCCTCGCGCAGGGCAGGACTGACCCCTTTCATCTTGGTCCAAATACTCCCGCCGGAGGCACGATTTTCGCAAGAAAAATCGCCCCCCTCACCGCCGGTTCCAGGCCATGAGGCAGAGGATCTCCACCGCCACATGCGCCCCCGCAATCGCCGTGGCGCCGCTCGTGTCATAGGGGGGGCTGACCTCGACCACGTCGCCGCCGATCACGTTCAGCCCGGCAATGTCGCGCAGGATGCGCGCCGCCTGCCAGGAGGCGAGCCCGCCCCAGACCGGGGTGCCGGTGCCGGGCGCGAAGGCCGGGTCGAGGCAGTCTATGTCAAACGTCAGATAGACCTTCTGCCCGCCCAGTATCTCCCTGATCCGCGCCGCCACCGCCTCGGGGCCGGCCTCGTGCACCTCGCGCGCGTCGATCACATGCACCCCGAGCGTATCCTCGTTGGTGGTGCGGATGCCCACCTGCACCGAGCGCGCCGGGTCCACCAGGCCTTCCTTCACCGCCTTGTAGAACATGGTGCCGTGATCGACCCGGCTGAGGTCGTCATCGGGCCAGGTATCGGTGTGGGCGTCAAATTGCAACAGGCTCAGCGGCCCGTGGCGCGCCACATGGGCGCGCAGGATCGGGAAGGTGATGTAGTGATCGCCGCCAAGGCAGAGGCAGCCCGCGCCCTGATCGAGGATCCCGCCCACATGCGCCTCGAGCGCAGCCGGGAAGCGGTCCACATGGGCATAGTCGAAGGCGAGATCGCCGTAATCGGCAATGGCGAATTCGCTCATCACGTCAAAGCCCCAGCCATAGGGCGCATCGGGGCTCTGCAGCGCGCTGGCCTCGCGGATCGCGCGCGGGCCGAGGCGCGCGCCGGGGCGGTTGGTCACCGCCTGGTAGAAGGGGATGCCGGTCACGGCGAAATCGACCCCGGCGAGGTCCTTGGTGTAGCTGCGGCGCAGAAAGGAGGGGATGCCGCCAAAGGTATTCTCGAACGACGGGCCCCTGAACCCCTTGCGGGTGATGGCGGTATCGACTTCGTGGCGGGCGTCCTCCAGCGCCATGGCTCAGCCCTCCGCCGCTTGCGGGTGGACGACCCGCTGGATGTCCCGCGCCAGCTTGGCGATGCCCTGCAGGATCAGCAGCGCGCCGCCGATGACGATCGTCACCTTCACCGGCCAGTACT
>JALWJU010000298.1 GCA_026997055.1 Paracoccaceae bacterium
CTCCCCCGCCTCGCCGCGATCGGCGTCCTCACCCTGGCTGCCGCCTGCACCAGCAGCCCGAACTGGAACCGCGAGGCAGGCGCCGCCCTCGATGGCGGGCCCAACGATGTCGCCGTCAGCCGCAATGCCGGCATCCAGTCCGGCGAAATCTCCTGGGTCATCGACCTGCAAAAGCGCTTCGAGGCCGAAATCCCCTCCACCGTCAACTTCGCCTTCAATTCGGCTCGCCTCGACGAGACCGCCCGCACGATCCTGCGCCAGCAGGCCAACTGGATCCGCCAGTTCCCGGAAGTGCGCTTCAAGGTATTCGGCCACACCGATGCCGTGGGCTCCAATGCCTACAACAAGCGCCTCGGAATGCGCCGCGCCCGCGCCGTGGTCGATTACCTCGTCAGCCAGGGCGTCAGCCGCCGCCAGCTCGAAGCGGTGGTCTCCTTCGGCGAAACCCAGCCGGTCATCGTCACCGAAGGCCGCGAGCCGCGCAACCGGCGCACGGTCACCGAAGTAACCGGATTCATGCAGGATAACCCGCTGGTCCTGAATGGGAAATACGCCGAAATCATCTTCCGCGATTACCTCGCCAGCGCCATCCCTCCCTCCACGCTGGGGCGCGCATCGGGCGATACGGGCAGCGACTCCGGCGGTGATTCCGGCGGCGATTCCGGCGGCGGCTGACCCCCGGCGCCGGAGCATCGGCGCCACCTTTCATCTTTCGCCAAATACTCCCGCCGGAGGCACGATTTTTCTGCGAAAAATCGCAGGCCCCGCCGCCACCTCCGCAGCCGACCGCCACACGCCACCGATCTTTCGCAATAAATCGTTTCCACCCCGCCGCGAAATCCCGCCGGACGGCCCGGATCGTTCCGTCTTGACGAATAATTACGCCCTTTCAGCCCTAATATTGCCCAGATTGGCTGCCATTCAGGCCCTACTTGGGAGCAGCAGGTGCGCGCGTTGCGCACCGGGTCCCGGCAAGCGTGACCGATAACAACACACCACGCCAAGGGGCCTGAACGGAAGGACAGAGGAATGAGTAGCGCAGTCGCTCTGCAGCAGGAACCGGCCCCGATCATCGCCTGCACGGTGTCGCGGGACGTGCAGAATTTCGACCTCCTGATCGAGGACATGGAAGCCGAGCTGGGCGAGGCATGGGGCGATCTGTCGATCCGCGACGCCATCGCCTTCTTCAGCCAGCCCGACGCCGATGCGCTCGAATTCATCGCCATCGCCATGGACGAGGAGGACGAGGCGGATTTCGGCGAAATCGCCGCGGTCATCAAGGCCGCCCGGGAAAAGGGCATCAAGGTTCTGGTCATCGCCGAAGAGGTGAGCCCGATCACCCTGCACCAGCTGCTGAAGCTGGGCGCCGAGGAATTCGTCCCCTACCCGCTGCCCGAAGGCGCGCTGCACGACGCCATCGAGCGCATGCACGCCCCGCAAGCCGCCGAGCCGGAAGCCGCGGTCGCCACCGCCGCCGATACCGCCCTCCGGCCCGCCGGCAGCGATCTCGACGGGGTGGTCCTGGCCGTGCAGGGCATGGCCGGGGGCACCGGCGCCACCACTTTCGCGGTCAACCTCGCCTGGGAGCTGGCCAATATCGACAGCGCCGATCCCGCCCCCGCGCGCGGCTTCCTCAGGCGCGCGCGCAAGAATGCAGACAAATCCCCCCCCCGCGTCTGCATCCTCGATTTCGACCTCCAGGGCGGCTCGGTCTCCACCTATCTCGACCTGCCCCGGCGCGAGGCGGTCTATGAGCTTCTGAGCGACACCGAGAGCATGGACAGCGAGAGCTTCCTGCAGGCGCTGCTGAGCTACAACGAGCGCCTGCACGTGCTCACCGCGCCCGCCGACATGCTGCCGCTCGACCTGATCACGCCCGAAGACATCGACCGGGTGCTGGCCATGGCCCGGGCCAATTTCGACTACGTGATCATCGACATGCCCCGGACCGTGGTGATGTGGACCGAAACCGTCCTCACCCAGGCGCATGTCTTTTTCTCGACGCTGGAGCTCGACATGCGCTCGGCCCAGAACACGCTGCGCTTCATCCGCGCGCTCAAGAGCGAGGAACTGCCGGTCAGCAAGCTGCGCTTCGTGCTCAACCGCGCGCCCAGAAGCCGCGACATGAGCGGCAAGGCCCGGGTGAAGAAAATGGCCGAGAGCCTGGACATCTCGATCGAGGTCCAGTTGCCCGACGGCCAGCGCCAGGTCGCCCAGGCGGGCGACCACGGCCTGCCGCTGGCGCTGGACGCCCCGAAGAACCCGCTGCGCCGCGAGATCCTCTCCCTGGCCCGCTCGGTCCACGAAACGGCGCAGTCCGACACCAGGGCAGAAGCAAGCATCTAGGGGGTAAAGCCTTGTTTTCACGATACCGGAAACCCGCCGCGAAGAACAGAAGCGCCGCTGACAAGCCGGCGCTGAAACCGGTCGAGAAGCCGGCCGCACCGGCCGCCGCATCGTCCGCCTCCCCGGCCTCCGCAGCCGCCGCCAGGCCCGGGGTCTCCCTGCGCAAGCCCGCCTCCCTGGCCGAGGCCCGCCCGGCCCCGGCCGACAAGGAAAGGAAGCGGCGCGAGCGCCTGGCCGAGATCAAGCAGGAACTGCACAAGGAGCTGCTCGACAGCCTCAATCTCGGCGCGCTCGAAACCGCCTCGGAAAAGGAGCTTCGCGAGGAGATCAAGGCGATCACCAGCGAAAAGCTCGAGGAAATGGGCGTGGTGCTCAACCGCGACGAGCGCATCCAGCTCAACCAGGAGCTTTACGACGAGGTGACGGGCCTGGGGCCGCTGGAGCCGCTGCTCAAGGACCCGACCGTCAACGACATCCTCGTCAACGGCCCCAAGCAGGTCTTCGTCGAGCGCAACGGCAAGCTGGAGCTTACCGACACCACCTTCAAGGACGAGCGCCACCTCTTGCGGATCATCGACAAGATCGTCTCCGCCGTGGGCCGGCGCGTCGATGAATCCAACCCCCATGTGGACGCCCGCCTGCCCGACGGCTCGCGCTTCAACGCCATGGTGCCGCCGATCGCCGTGGACGGCTCGCTGGTCTCGATCCGCAAGTTCAAGAAGGACAAGCTCGGGATCGACGACCTGGTGAATTTCGGCGCCTTTTCCGAGGAAATGGCCGCCTACCTTCAGGCCGCCGTGGCCACCCGGCTCAATATCATCGTCTCCGGCGGCACCGGCTCGGGCAAGACCACCACGCTCAACGCGCTGTCGAGCTTCATCGACAATTCCGAGCGCATCCTCACCATCGAGGACACCGCCGAGCTTCAGCTCCAGCAGACCCATGTGGGGCGCATGGAGAGCCGGCCGCCCAATGTCGAGGGCAAGGGCGCGGTCACCCAGCGCGACTGCCTGAAAAACGCGCTTCGCATGCGCCCGGACCGCATCATCGTCGGCGAGACCCGCGGCGAAGAGGTGATCGACATGCTCCAGGCCATGAATACCGGCCATGACGGCTCGATGACCACGATCCACGCCAACTCGGCGCGCGACGCGGTAAGCCGGCTCGAAAACATGGTCGCCATGGCCGGGATCGAAATGCCGCTCAAGGCCGTGCGCCAGCAGATCGCCAGCGCCGTGCACCTCTTCGTGCAGGTCAGCCGGCTTCAGGACGGCTCGCGCCGCATGGTCTCGATCACCGAGATCACCGGCATGGAGGGCGAGGTGATCTCGATGCAGGAAGTGTTCCGCTACGAGCGCCTCGGCCTTCAGCCCGACGGCAAGATCATCGGCCGCTTCACGGCGACCGGCGTGCGCTCGCATTTCTCCGAGCGCTTCCGCCAATGGGGCTACGAGCTGCCCCACAGCATCTTCGAACCTGTCGCCGCGGAGTAGATAGCATGAGCATTTCCGCCGAACCGATCATCTACGGGCTGATCTTCATCGCCGTGCTGGTGCTGGTCGAGGGGCTCTACCTGACCATCTTCGGCAAGTCGATCAGCCTGAATTCGCGCGTCAACCGCCGCCTCGAGATGCTCGACAAGGGGGCCGCGCGCGAGCAGGTGATGGAGCAGCTGCGCAAGGAGATGACCCAGCATCTCAAGGCCCGCTCGATCCCGCTCTACTCGATCCTCGCATCCAGGGCGCAGAAGGCCGCGATCGCCTTTTCGCCCGCGCAGCTGATCGCCATCATGGGCGTGCTGTCGGCGGTGGCCTATGTCGGCCTCACCGTGGGCACCGGCGCCTCGGCCAATGTGCGCATCCCGGTCTCCATCGCCATGG
>JALWJU010000299.1 GCA_026997055.1 Paracoccaceae bacterium
AAACCGCACTATACGCCCATACGCCATACGCCCATACGCCGAGCATTCCCGGACAGGAGCGCTTGCGGCACCGGCGCGCCCGGCCCTGCGAGGCGGCGCTCAGTCCGGCCCCGGCCAGTCGGTGCTGGCAAGACCCTGATCGTATGGCAAGGGGTCATAGCGCTTTTTCAGCCCCTCGGCGCGCCATGCCCGAAAGGCCGGATCGGCCAGATGCGCCGCCACATAGGCCCGGGCCTCGGGGCTCACCGGCAGATCATAACCGGCAATGCGTGCCGCAACCGGCGCGTAGAACACATCCGCGAGGCAATAGGCGCCGAACAGCCAGGGGCCTTTCCCGCCATGACGCGCGCGCGCCAGCGCCCAGAGCGTTTCGATCCGCGTCAGGTCCTCCAGCACCGCCTGCGAGGGCTTGAAGCCCTGCCACCGGCGCAGAAGCTGCATCGGACATTCGCCGCGCAGCGCGCCGAAGCCCGCATGCATCTCGGCCACCAGCATCCGCGCCAGCCCGCGCGCCGCCGCGTCCGAAGGCCACAGCCCCGCCTCGGGGTGGCGCTCGGCCAGGGTCTCGGCCATGGCCAGGCTGTCGCCCACCACCACGCCTTCGGGGCTGCGCATCACCGGCACGGTGCGGGCCGGGGCGAGCGGGGCGAGGTCTTGCTGAAGGGTGCCCGAATAGAGCCCCATCATGTGGCTGCGGAAGGGGATGCCGAATTTCTCGAACATCAGCCAGCCGCGCAGGGACCAGGAGGAAAAGGCCTGGTCGCCGATATACAGGTCATAGGTCATGGGGGCAGGCTAGCGGCTGCGGGCATATTCGAAAAACGCATATTTGTGGGGGTATTCATCACGCAACGTGATTGATCGCGCGCGCGCACCAGCGCGCCCCGTCCCAGTCGAGCCGGGTCAGGGAGAGGGGCGCGATCCGGTGCGCCAGCACCTCGGCCGGCGCGACCCCGAGCGCGCGCTGAAGCTGGGTCAGGATCACCCCGTAATGGGCCACCGCGATGACGTGGCGCGGCGCGGCGCGGTTTTGCGCATCGACCCAGGCCGAGACGCGGGCGGCGACGTCGTTCCAGCTTTCGCCCTCCGGCGCGGCGATGTCGCCGGGGCGCTCCCAGAAGGCGCGCGAAAGCGCCGGGTCGCGGGCAGAGACGGCCGCGAAGGCGAGCCCGTCCCAGGCGCCGAAGTCGAATTCGCGCAAGGCGCGCGCAGGCGGCAGGCGCTGATGGCCGGGGCCGGCGATGGCATCGGCGGTGGCCGTGGCGCGGCTGAGGTCGGAGCTTGCCAGCAGCGCTTCGGGAGGCAGGGCCGCGCGCAGGCGGGCGAGCGCGGCACCGTCGGAGAGGTCGGCGGGCACGTCGCGCCAGCCGACGAAGGTCTCTTCGTGGGTGGGGCCGTGGCGGATCCACCACCAGCTGGTCACGGCCCGCCCTCCGGCAGCCGGCCCTTGAGCACCAGCGGCAGGCCGGACATGACCGCCACCACCAGCCCCGCCTCGGCGGCAAGGCGCTGGTTCATCTCGCCATGGACCTGCCGGAAGGCGCGCGCCGAAGCGCTGGCGGGCACGACCCCGAGGCCAAGTTCGTTGGTCACCACGATCACCGGCGCGGCGCAGCCATGCAGGGCTTCGAGCAGCGCTTCGAAGGCGGGTCCCGGCTGCTGGCGGCGCTCGATGCGGTTGCTCAGCCACATGGTCGCGCAATCCACCAGCACCACGCGCCCCGGCGCCACGCGCGCGAGCGCCGGGGCGAGGTCGAGCGGCGCCTCGACCACCTCCCAGCCCGCGCCGCGCCGGGCGCGATGGGCGGCGATCTTCGCCTTCATCTCGCTGTCGCGCGCCTCGGCGGTGGCGATATAGAGCCGCACCGGATGCCAGGCCTCGGCCAGCGCCTCGGCATAGGCGGATTTGCCCGAGGCGGCGCCGCCGGTAATCAGGGTAAGCTGTGGCAATTGTGGCAGCATGGCCCCTCCGTTTGCGCCTGCCTAGCACCGTCCCGCGCCGGGGGAAAGGCGCTTGCGCGCGCCCGGCAGCGTGCCCATAGTGAGCCCATGGAAAAGCGTCCCGAAAAGCTCCCGGGAAAGTCCCAGGAAAAGCCCTCTCCCCTGCGCCCCGTCGATGACGAGATGCGCGCGCTGGCGCGCGGGCTGCTGGCGCGGGCGCGTTTCGGCGCGCTGGCGGTGCTGGTGGGCGAGGCGGCGCGCCCCTTTGTCAGCCGCATCGCGCTGGGGAGCGACCGGGAAGGGCCGCTGTCGCTGGTATCCGACCTCGCCCAGCACACCGCCGCCCTGCGCGCGCGCCCGGCCTGCGCGCTGCTGGTGGGCGAGCCGGGAGAGAAGGGCGACCCGCTCACCCATCCGCGCCTGAGCCTGCAATGTATGGCCGAATTCGTGGCCCGCGATGCGCCGGGCTTTGCCCCCCTGCGCAGCGCCTGGCTCGAAAGCCACCCGAAATCGAAGCTCTATATCGACTTCGCCGATTTCAGCTTCGTGCGGTTTCGCGTCGAGGAGGCCTTTCTCAATGGCGGTTTCGGGCTCGCCTCGCGGCTCACCCCCGCGGATCTCGGGCTCGAGCCGGGGCATTGAACCGGGCGCCGGGCGGGCATAGGCTGGGCCACAAGGAGGCGACATGCTTGCAGACAGGACCATATTGCTGATCATCGGCGGCGGGATCGCGGCCTACAAGGCGCTCGACCTGATCCGCCGGCTGCGCGAGCGCGGGGCGCGGGTGGTGCCGGTGGTCACGCGCGCCGGGCAGGAATTCGTCACCCCCCTGAGCGTGGCCGCGCTTGCGGGCGAGAAGGTCCATGGCGAGCTTTTCGACCTGACCGAAGAGGCCGAGATGGGCCATATCGAGCTTTCGCGCGCCGCCGATCTGGTGGTGGTGGCCCCGGCCACGGCGGACCTGCTGGCCAAGATGGCGGCGGGGCTGGCGGGCGATCTCGCCTCGACCCTGCTGATGGCCACCGACAAGCGGGTGCTGGCGGCGCCTGCGATGAATGTGCGCATGTGGGAGCATCCGGCGACCCGGCGCAACGTGGCGCGGCTCATGGGCGACGGGGTGGCCTTTGTCGGCCCCGGCGAGGGGGCGATGGCCTGCGGCGAGTTCGGCCCGGGGCGGATGGCGGAAGTGCCCGAGATCATCGGCGCGATCGAGGCGGCCTTGGGCGCGGGGCCGCTCAGCGGCAAGCATGTGCTGGTCACGTCCGGGCCGACCCACGAGCCGATCGACCCGGTGCGCTACATCGCCAACCGCTCCTCGGGCGCGCAGGGCACGGCGATTGCCGCGGCGCTGCGCGACCTGGGGGCTCGGGTGACCTTTGTCACCGGGCCGGCCGAGGTGGCGCCGCCCGCGGGCGTGAAAGTGGTGGCGGTGGAGACCGCGCGCGAGATGCTCGAGGCGGTCAGGGCGGCGCTGCCGGCGGATGCGGCGATCTTTGCCGCGGCGGTGGCCGACTGGCGCGTGGCGAGCGCCTCTGAGAGCAAGATCAAGAAGGAGCCGGGCGGCGGCCCGCCGGTGCTGGAATTCGCCGAGAACCCGGACATCCTGGCGAGCGTGAGCCGGATGGGCGCGGGGCGGCCCGGGCTGGTGGTGGGTTTTGCCGCCGAGACCGACGACGTGGTGGAAAACGCCACGAAGAAGCGCGCGCGCAAGGGCTGCGACTGGATTCTGGCCAATGATGTCAGTCCCGGGACCGGCATCATGGGCGGGACGGAGAACGCGGTGGTGCTGATCTCGGAGGCGGGCGCCGAGGTCTGGGAGCGGATGGGCAAGGACGCGGTTGCCCGTCGGCTGGCCGCGCGCGTGGCCGAGGCTTTGGGGCAGTAGATTTAATGCCTTCGGCGAGGATATTTCCAGCAAGAGGAAGGGGCCTGACATGCCGGTGATCCGACTGATGCGGGTGGCGGGGGCGGATGCGACGGTGCCGCTGCCCGCCTATGAGAGCGCGGGCGCGGCGGGGGCGGATCTGCGCGCCAATCTCCCTGAAGAGCAGCGTGCGGCGGGGCTGGCGCTGGCGCCGGGCGCGCGCGCGCTGGTGCCCACCGGGCTGCGGGTAGCGCTGCCGGAGGGCCATGAGTGGCAGATACGCCCGCGCTCCGGGCTGGCCTTCCGTCATGGGGTGACGCTGATCAATGCGCCGGGCACGATCGATGCGGATTATCGTGGCGAGGTCGGGGTGCTGATGGTCAATCTGGGCGAGGCGGCTTACACGATCGCCCATGGCG
>JALWJU010000300.1 GCA_026997055.1 Paracoccaceae bacterium
ATGTTGATCAGCGCGTCGCGCTCCAGCCGGTAGATCACATCGCCCCCCGCAGTGGGGTCGAAGGTGGGCATGTTGACCCAGACATTGAAGGCGCCGCGGTTGTTGGGCCAGTTCGTCAGGCGCAGCGCGATCAGGAAAACGGCCAGCGAAATCAGGGAGATGAGGTAGGAGATGCCGGCAGCGCTGCGCAGCAGCGCCACGGTCTGCTCCGGCGCGTCCTCCGGCAGCATCAGCACCACCAGATGCACCGGCGAATAGGCAAAGTCGATCGTCTCGCCGATACGCGCCCCCACCAGCTGGACCAGGCGGGTCAGGTCCGAGGTGGCATGGGTGCCGCGCACCACGAGAGAGAGCAGGAAGAGGGTGGCGAAGAGGCTGGCGAAGCGGATGCGGTTGAAGGGGGGCGCGTCGCGGAACTCGACCAGGCCCGGATAGGCCGAGGCGTATTCGAACACCACCATCACGCCCGCGAGCAGCGCGAACAGGGCGACGATCTGTATCGTATCGGCGCCGGTTCCGGGGACCAGGAGCGCCGGCGAGACGATCATCACGATCACCAGTACGGCCCGCAAAAGGGCGCCGGGAAGTCTTGATAGCACTGCCTTTTCCTCAACCTGGCGGGCGGTTCTTGTAATGCCCCGTTTCCAGTTTGACCCCGCCACCCGGGCGGACTGCCTCATCTTCGTCACAATTCTGCCCAGATTGAGAACGCAGCGCAAGAGTTTGTTTTGCGAGGCTTTTCATTTGCCGGGGATGGGGGAGGATGTGATGCAGGATTGCATCATTGGGGCGAAATTGTGGCAGATTTCGGGGGCGAGGCGGGTCCACCCCCGAGATGTTGGGTCAGACCCAGGGGCGCTCCCGGGCATTGCGGCTCTCGAAGGCCTCGATCGCCTCCCTCCTGGCCAGGGTCAGGCCGATATCGTCGAGCCCTTCGAGCAGGCAGTGCTTCCTGAAGGGGTCGATCTCGAAGCCGATCACCTGGCCGTCGGAAGTGGTGATTTCCTGCGCCTCCAGGTCCACGCTCATGCGCGCATTGGCGCCCTTTTCGGCGTCGCGCATGAGGATGTCCACCTGCTCCTGCGGCAGGGCGATGGGCAGCAGGCCGTTCTTGAAGGCGTTGTTGTGGAAGATGTCGGCAAATGAAGTGCTCACGATCACCTTGATGCCGAAATCCGCCAGCGCCCACGGCGCGTGCTCGCGCGAGGAACCGCAGCCGAAATTGTCGCCGGCGATGAGGATCTCGGCGTTGCGGTAAGCGGGCTTGTTGAGCACGAAATCCGGGTTTTCCGAGCCGTCCGGCAGATAGCGCATCTCGTCGAACAGATGCACCCCGAGCCCGCTGCGCTTGATGGTCTTGAGGAACTGCTTGGGGATGATCATGTCGGTGTCGATATTGATCAGCGGCATCGGTGCTGCGATCCCGACCACCTTTTCGAACTTTTTCATGGCTTGATCCTTTCTCACATCAGCTCGCGCACATCCGTGAGCCGGCCGGTCACGGCGGCGGCGGCGGCCATGGCGGGGCTTACCAGGTGGGTGCGTCCGCCGCGGCCCTGGCGGCCTTCGAAATTGCGGTTCGAGGTGGAGGCGGAGCGCTGGCCGGGCTTCAGCTGGTCCGGGTTCATGGCGAGGCACATGGAGCAGCCGGGCAGGCGCCATTCGGCCCCGGCCTCGGTGAAGATGCGGTCGAGCCCCTCTTCCTCGGCCTGTGCGCGCACCAGGCCCGAGCCGGGCACCACCAGCATCTGCACGCCGGGGGCGACCTTGCGGCCCCTGAGCACCTCGGCGGCGGCGCGCAGGTCTTCGATGCGGCCATTGGTGCAGGAGCCGATGAACACCACGTCGATGGGGATTTCGGTGAGCTTCGTGCCCGGCTCGAGGCCCATATAGTCGAGCGCGCGGCGCACGGCCTCGGCCTTGGCCGGCTCGAAATCCTCGGGGCTCGGCACCCGGGCGGTGATCGGCAGCACGTCTTCGGGGCTGGTGCCCCAGGTCACCTGCGGCTCGAGCGTGGCGGCGTCGAGGGTGATTTCCTTGTCGAAATGCGCGCCCTCGTCGCTCTTGAGCGTCTTCCACCAGGCGAGCGCCGCTTCCCACTGGGCGCCCTTGGGGGCGTGCGGGCGGCCCTTGATGTATTCGAAGGTCACCTCGTCGGGCGCGATGAGCCCCGCGCGCGCGCCGCCCTCGATGGCCATGTTGCACACGGTCATGCGGCCTTCCATGGAAAGCGCGCGGATCGCCTCGCCCGTGTATTCGATCACATGGCCGGTGCCGCCGGCGGTGCCGGTCTGGCCGATGATCGCCATGGTGATATCCTTGGCGCTGACGCCGGGCCGAAGCTGGCCGGTGACTTCCACGCGCATGTTCTTCGATTTCTGCTGGATGAGCGTCTGCGTCGCCAGCACATGCTCGACCTCGGAGGTGCCGATGCCGTGGGCGAGCGCGCCGAAGGCGCCGTGGGTGGCGGTGTGGCTGTCGCCGCAGACCACGGTCATGCCCGGCAGCGTCCAGCCCTGCTCGGGGCCGACGATATGGACGATCCCCTGGCGGATGTCGTCAACGGGGTAATAGTGGATGCCGGTCTCGCGGGCGTTGCGGTCGAGCGCCTCGACCTGGATGCGGCTTTCCTCGTTCTCGATCGCCGCGCTGCGGTCGCCGGTGGTGGGCACGTTGTGGTCCGGCACGGCGATGGTCTTGTCGGGCGCGTGCACGGCCCGGCCCGCCATGCGCAGCCCCTCGAAGGCCTGCGGGCTGGTCACCTCGTGCACCAGGTGGCGGTCGATATAGATCAGCGAGGAGCCGTCTTCGCTGTCTTCGATCAGGTGGGCGTCCCAGATCTTGTCGTAAAGGGTCTTGGGGGACATGGGTCCTCTCCCGTGATGGTGAAAATGGTGAAACTGCGGATCGAAGGGCGAGCGGAGCCTACCGGCGCGCAAGCACCGAGCGGGATTCGCCAAAGAAACGCTCGCAGAGCCGGGCACGGTCGCAGATGTCGAACAGGCGTTGCATGGGGCCGAGGCTTACACGGCAGAAGGCTGTGCTGCAAGGCCGGGCTTTCTTGCGGGTCCGGGCAAAGCGTGCAAATCTCGCCCCATGGCGGAAGAGAGCGCAGAAGCGGGCGGCGAGGCGGTAAGCGGGCTGGAGGCGGTGGCCCAGGCCGCGGTACAGGCTGCGGCACAGGACGCGCAAGAGGGCGGGGCCGATCCGAGCGCCGAGGCGGTGCTGCTGGCGCCGGATGCCCAGAAGGCAGCGTTTTCGCTGCTCGACCAGGTGCAGGATTTCGTGCTCGGGCTGATGCGGCCGTGGAACGCCTACCAGGTGGCGATCGCGCTGGGGCTGGCGGCGCTGGCCTGGGGGCTTGCGCGCCTGCTGGCGCCGCGCCTGCATGACTGGATGCGCAGCCGCCAGGGCTGGCCGAAATGGCGCTACCGGGTGCTGATCGCCATTCACCGGCGGCTGTGGCTGATCTTCTATGTCGCGCTTCTGTGGCTGACGGTCTGGGTGATGCGCGAGGTCACCTGGCCGAGCCGCTCCTACCTGCTGGGGATCCTCGCCGATCTCGGCCTTGCGCTGCTGGTGATCGCCGCGGTGAGCCGCCAGATAAGCAACGGCTTCCTGCGCCAGACGGTGCGCTATGCCGGCTGGGCCTGGGTAACGCTGAGCATTACCGGCTTTACCGACGAGGTGAAGACGCTGCTCGACTCGATCGGGCTGCAACTGGGCGAAAGCTGGGTCAGCCTGTGGCTGCTGGTGCAGTCGGTCTTCGTGCTGGGGGTGCTGTTCTTTGTCGCCAGTTTCCTGTCGCGCAGCGGCGCCAGCGGGATCAGGCGCAACAGGGACATCACCCCCTCCATGCAGGTGCTGGCGATCAAGTTCCTGCAGGTGGCGCTTTACGGGGCGGCGTTCTTCATCGGGCTGAAGCTGATCGGGCTCGACCTCACCGGCCTTGCGGTGCTGTCGGGGGCGATCGGCGTGGGGCTGGGCTTCGGCCTGCAGAAGGTGGTGTCGAACCTCGTCAGCGGCATCATCATCCTCTTGGACAAGTCGATCAAGCCCGGCGACGTGATATCCTTGGGCTCCACCTTCGGCTGGATCGATTCGCTGGGCGCGCGCTATGTGAGCGTGGTCACCCGCGACGGCAAGGAATTCCTGATCCCCAACGAAGACCTGATCACCGGGCAGGTGGTGAACTGGTCGC
>JALWJU010000301.1 GCA_026997055.1 Paracoccaceae bacterium
ACCTTGATGTGGAAATCATTGTCGCCGGTAAGGCCCATCTCTGCGTGGCCGGTCCAGTTCGACTGATACAGAAGGGAGGCCGTATCGGTTGAGGTTGCCTTGTTGATCTTGAGCTGGTGGCCGTTGCCGTCATGGCTCAGCAGGCTTGCCTCGGATGACAGCGCCAGGCGGTTGATCGGATCGGCGGTGGTGTTGATCCCGAGACTCTCGATATTCTGCAGGGTCGGAATCACTTCTTCCCAATTGCCGGACCTGTAGGCACGCAATTCCGCTTCGGCTTCCCCCCAGGCCAGCCAGCCTTCTTTCGGCAGTATGAAAAGCCAGGCATTGTCGCTCCAGAGCGCCAGGCTGCCCGGGTTTGCCGCCCAGGATCCGGTTGGAGCGGACCCGAGGGCGTACATGTCGCCATCTGCCGGGGTGGCGGGCGGTGTCGTCGCGCCAAAGCCTTTCAGGGTCAGCTGTGCGAGACCGTCCAGAAGGCGGAGCGCCTCGTTATGAGTGACGTGCTTCTGAGCCTGTGCGGCGGAAATATACGGCAGGTCCAGCCTGGGTGATAATTCGGACATCAAATCCTCCTGAAAAAAGCAATGCGATTTTATTAAATGCGGCCTGTTACCTGACTGTTAATGCGCCGCACGATGGAGCGGCAGACAAAGGTCATGGCAATGGCTGGAAACATGGAGGATGGAAGCGCCAAGGGTGTCCGCGCCTGCCCGGAGAGAATCGCGAAATTTGGGAGCCCGAGCTTACAGGACGTACCGGCTGAGATCGGAAGATCTGGCCAGGTCGCCGAGATTCTCCTGTACGAACCCCTTGTCTATCGTGACCACCTCGCCGGAGCGGTCGGGGGCGGTGAAGCCGAGCTCTTCAAACACCCGCTCCATTACCGTATAAAGCCGCCTCGCGCCGATGTTTTCGACACTTTGGTTCACTTCGGCAGCGATTTCGGCAAGCGCCCTGATACCGTCCTCGGTGAAGGTCACCTCGACGCCTTCGGTGCCCATGAGGGCGGTGTATTGGCGGGTGAGGGAATTGTCGGTCTCGGTGAGGATGCGCACGAAGTCGTCAACGGTGAGCGCCCTGAGCTCCACCCGGATCGGCAGGCGACCCTGAAGCTCGGGCAGGAGATCGGAGGGCTTGGCCACATGGAAGGCGCCCGAGGCGATGAACAGGATGTGGTCGGTGTTGATCGGCCCGTGTTTGGTGGAAACCGTGGTGCCCTCGATCAGCGGCAGCAGGTCGCGCTGCACGCCCTCGCGCGAGACATCGGCGCCGCGGGCGTCTGTACGGGCGCAGACCTTGTCGATCTCGTCGAGGAAGACGATTCCGTTCTGCTCCACCGCTTCCAGCGCGGCGCGGGTAACGGCCTCGTCGTCCAGAAGCTTGTCGGCCTCCTCGCCGATCAGCACGTCGTAACTGTCAGCCACCCGCATCTTGCGCCGGACGGTGCGCCCGCCAAAGGCCTTGCCGAAGATCGCGCCCAGGTCCATCATGCCCATGGAGGCGCCGGGCTGGCCGGGGATCTCGAAGGTGGACATGGGATTCGAGGTATCGGCAAGCTCCAGTTCTATCTCCTGGTCGGCCAGTTCGCCCGCGCGCAGCTTCTTGCGGAACATTTCGCGGGTGGCGTCACGGGCGTCGGGTCCGGCAATGGCCTCGATCACCCGGTCTTCGGCGGCTTTTTCGGCGCGGGCCCTGACCTCTTCGCGCATCCGGGCACGGGTCTGCAGGATCGCGGAATCCACAAGGTCGCGGATGATCTGCTCCACATCGCGGCCCACATAGCCGACCTCGGTGAACTTGGTGGCCTCGACCTTGATGAAGGGCGCGTTGGCCAGCCGGGCGAGGCGGCGGCTGATCTCGGTCTTGCCCACGCCGGTGGGGCCGATCATCAGGATATTCTTGGGATAGACCTCCTCGCGCAGGTCGGCAGGCAGCTGCTTGCGCCGCCAGCGATTGCGCAGCGCCACGGCGACGGCGCGCTTGGCATCACGCTGGCCGATAATGAAGCGGTCCAGCTCCGAGACGATTTCGCGAGGGGTGAGGTCGGTCATTTGGCGATTTTCTCCACGGTCAGATTGCCGTTGGTATAGACGCAGATATCGGCGGCGATCTTCATGGCGCGCCGGGCGATCTGCTCGGCGTTGCGATGGCCGTTCATCATCGCGCGGGCGGCGGCCAGCGCGTAATTGCCGCCCGAGCCGATGGCGGCCACGTCATGCTCGGGCTCGAGCACGTCGCCGGCGCCGGTGATGACGTATAGCTCGGCCCCGTCGGTGACGAGCAGCATGGCCTCGAGCTTTTGCAGGTACTTGTCGGTACGCCAATCCTTGGCCAGCTCCACGCAGGCGCGCTGCAACTGGCCGGGAGTGGCCTCCAGCTTGGCTTCAAGCCGCTCGAGCAGGGTGAAGGCATCGGCCGTGGAGCCGGCAAAGCCTACCACCACCTCCTGTCCGCCGGGGCTGAGGCGGCGCACCTTGCGCGCCGTGCCCTTGATCACCGTCTGGCCGAGGCTCACCTGCCCGTCGCCGGCCACCGCCACTTCGCCATCCTTTCGCACGGCGATGATCGTGGTGCCGTGCCAGCCGGGGAAATCCGTCTCGCTCATGATGTCCTCCTTGGAGCTTCCGCTTATATGGCGGTGTGCGCGCGCACTGACAACCGCTTTGGCTTGTTTCGCCGGATGCACGCAGCTAGGCTCGCCCCATGACCGTGGCGCGCATTCTCAGAATTTATCTCGAAAAGGCCGAGATCCAGCGGGCGCGGGCCGGCAATTACAACCTGATGAACCGGATCGGGTCGGCCTTCGGGGGACAAGGCTTTCGGGTCGAATTCGTGCAAAATACGCTGGAACAGAGACTGAAAAGTGCCGGGCGCAATGGCTACAGCCTTTTTTTCATGGCTGATCCGTTTCACGACCGGGCGCTGAATCTGCGCCTGGCCTATTACTTCCCCTTCTGGCGGATCGAAAACACGAACGAGCGATGGGAATTTGACGTGGCGCTCAAGGATTACGATCCGGCAGGGTTAGAGACTGATATTGCCCGAAAATGGGCCGACAGATGGCGTCGGTTCCTGTTCAGGGGCACGGCCGCCGATCCGGTGCGCGAAGGCATGATCTATATCCCGCTGCAGGGGCGGCTTCTGGAACGGCGCAGCTTTCAGCGCGCATCTCCCGTCAAAATGATCGAGACCGTTCTGGAGCAGGACAAGGATCGAAGAGTCTTGGTCGGCCTGCACCCGAAAGAAGCTTATTCAGACACTGAACTGGCAGCATTAGAGACACTTTCGATAAAGCACGCGCGTCTCTCTGTCATTCGCGGCGGAGTGAAAGAGGCGCTGCGGACATGCGATTATGTGGTGAGCGAAAACTCCTCGGTGGCGCTTTCGGGGATGTTCTTTCACAAGCCGGCAATCCTGTTTGCCAAGGTTGACTTTCATCACATTGCGCTCAATGTCGCGAGGGTCGGGGTGAAAGAGGCCTTTGCGCGGGTGGCGGAGTGGCGGCCGGATTTCGATACCTATCTGCATTGGTTCATCGCGCTCAATTCGATCAAGGCCGATGCCGAGGATGCAGAGGCGCAGATACTGGCCGCGGTTCGCAGGCATGGCTGGCGGGTTTAGTCGGGAGAGCATCCAGATTGGCAGGAGAAGAGCAGATGGCTGAGCAACGGAAATCGGCACAAGGGCCGCTGGCCGGGATCCGGGTGCTGGACCTGTCGCGCATCCTGGCGGCGCCTTTCGCCACGCAATATCTGGGCGACCTGGGGGCCGATGTGATAAAGGTCGAGCGCCCCGGGCGGGGCGACGATACCCGCGCCTGGGGACCGCCCTATGTGCCGGGCGAAGACGGCGCCCCCACCGGCGAAAGCGCCTATTACCTTTCGGCCAACCGCAACAAGCGCTCCATCGCCATCGACATGGCCGACCCGAAGGGTGCCGAGACGATCCGCCGGCTGGCGGCGAAATGCGATGTGCTGGTGGAGAATTTCAAGGTCGGGGGGCTTGCGAAATACGGGCTCGACTACGACTCGATCCGGGCGGTGAATCCTTCGATCGTCTATCTTTCGATCACCGGCTTCGGCCAGACCGGCCCCAATGCGCATCGCCCCGGCTATGACCTGCTGGCGCAAGGCGCGGGGGGCATCATGAGCCTGACCGGCGAGCCGGAGGGCGAGCCGATGAAGGTGGGCGTGGG
>JALWJU010000302.1 GCA_026997055.1 Paracoccaceae bacterium
AGGCGGGGTCCGCAGGTACCTGGCAACAGAAACCTGCACCTTCCCCCCCCGCCGCAGCCTCGCGCTTTTCCGCCGCAGCCCTGCCGCATGCCCCGCCGCCGGACCATTCCCATCGCAAATGACAGAGGCCACGCCGCTTTCGCGCCGTGGCCCTCTCGATGTGCCGGCAAACGCGCGGGGCGCGCCGCGTATCGTGCCTGCGGCCTCCTACATCGCCATGCCGCGATCTTCGCAATAGGTCGGGCCATAGGCCTTGACCATGCCGATCGACTCGCCATCGGCGCTGAACCAGTTGTAGACGAAGGTTGCCCCGCCGGCGAGTGCTGCGGCGGATTCGGCATTGCCGCACAGCTTGCTGGCAGCCTGATCCTCGCGCGAGGCCAGATAATCCTCGCCCAGCTGTTCCATTTTCAGGATCGATTCGCCGCGAATGGTGATCTGCTTTTCCACATGCATGGCGTTGACCAGATTGGAAAAATCATCGTATTTCAGCCCGCCGTCGGCGCCGTTGATCTCCCCGGCCATCTTTTCGAGATAGGCGCTGATCTCCTCGGCCGACATCGCCTTTGCGCCACCCAGGAGCCCCATGGACTTGGCGCCGAAATAGCCTCCGACAGCCACAATCACCACAATCGCCAGTAAAACAACCTTGTTCATTGCATTTCTCCATGTGATCGAACAATCGGTTAACGATTTGCATATGTACAAGGGAATTCCCATTCGGACAAGTCAAGGCTGCAGGCCAAGGCCCGGGAGGGATGTTCGGCAATGTCGGCGATGATGATGCGGGCCAGTGGCGCAGGCATTGCAGATCCGGGCGCGGAAGGGGTCCTCGCGCTCGCGCTCACACTCCTTGCGAGGGGGCAGCCCCTCGCACACCCCGGGATATTTGCGAACAGGAGAAAGGCTGCGCTCACCGGGTCGGGTCGGGCCGGGCGTGGGACATGCACCTTCGGGCTTGCGGCCCGGGCGGCAAAGGGCGAAAACAGCCGTATCGGGCAGGGACCGGGGAGCGTGGATCGTGATCGGCAAGGCGCTGGCGTCGTTCAGGCGCTGGAAGAGGAGCTACAAGGAGACGGCCGGGGCGGATATTTCCACCCCCGAGGGGCGCCGGCGCGCGCGCTGGCACATGCACCTGGCCGACTACGCCTTTTTCCGCCTGCGCTGGACCAACCTGCACCAGGTGGCCGACGGGGTATGGCGCTCGAACCAGCCGGGGCCCAATCGCTACGGGCAGTTTCGCGAACTGGGGCTCAGGACCATCATCAACCTGCGCGGGCAGCGGCACTATTCTTCGGTTCTTTTCGAGCAGGAGGCCTGCGACGCGCAGGGCATCACGTTGCTGCACATGGATCTCAGGGCCGACCGGCTGGCGGAGGGGGGCGAATATGTGCGCCTGCTGGAGATGATGGAGCGGGCGGAAAAGCCGCTGCTGATCCATTGCAAGTCCGGGGCCGATCGCACCGGGCTGGCCGCCGCGCTCTATCTGATCGACCAGGGCCTGGCCCCGGTGGAAGAGGCGAAAAGGCAGCTCTCCTTCAGGTATCTGCACTGGAAGATCGCCAGGGCGGGGGTGCTGGATGCCCTGCTGGAGGCCTATGCGGCGGATCAGGGCGAAGCGCCTCTGCCGATCCGCGAATGGCTGCTGACCCGCTATGAGCCGAAAGCGATCACCGCGGGTTTTCGCCCCTGGTTCTGAAGCCTTTGCCGGGGCGGGGGCGAGAGGAAGCGGCCCGGGCCGCTTCCCGCCGGCTCAGTCCTCGAAGCTCGCCGCACGCCGGTACAGGTGCCAGGTCGCATGCCCCAGGAGCGGCAGCACGATGAACAGCCCCAGGAAATAGGGCAGCATCGCCGCAAACAGCAGCACCGCGATCAGAAATCCCCAGGCGGTCATCGGCACGATGTTCATGGTCACGAACTGGAAGGAATTGATCATCGCGGTGATGAAATCCATCTCGCGGTCCAGAAGCATGGGGATGGAAATGGCCGTCAGCGAAAACAGGATGAAGGCCATCACCCCCCCCACCAGCGTACCCACCGCCAGCATGGTCAGCCCGTTTCGCGTCAGCAGGGTGTCCTGCCAGTTGCTCAGCACATTGGTCATCGGCTCGAGCCCCATGAACAGGGCGAAGACCAGATGCGCGACAAAGACCCAGAACATGAAGAACATGATCAGCACCATGGCCATGGAGGGGCACTGCCGGTGCCGCTGGCCGAAGACCACACCGATGATTTCACGGAAATTCAGCGCTTCGCCCCTCTCCAGGCGACGGCTGACCTCATACATGCCCACAGCCAGGAACGGCGCCAGGATGGGGAAGCCCAGCGCCATCGGTATCGCCCAGAATTCGCGCCCCTCGATCGCCAGTTCGGTCCAGATCAGGATGCCGCCGAGCACGAAGATGGCCGCGAAGAAAAGGCCATAGAGCGGCGCCCGGCGGAAGTCCCGCAGCCCCGCCGCAAGCGCCGCTCTCAGATCCGCAAAGCCGATCCGGTTCAGGATCGCCGGTGAGGAGGCCTCGGCAAAATTCGTATCCGTCATGTCTATTCTCCCCGTTGTTCATGTTTTCTTTCTCCGAGTATTGGCCGAAACTTGATTCAGATCAAGTTTACGCGCCTTGCGGTACTTGATTCATGTCAAATCGCGCCGGAGCCCGGAGAGGGCGGACAGCGCGCCATCGGCCGGGGTTTCGGGATTTTCGCAGAAAAATCGGGCTGGTAGCGGCCCGGCCGCCCATGCGCGACAGGGGGCGGAGGAAGAGAGGCTGGAAGAAGGGGAGAGAGCTCCCTCCGGTACAG
This sequence comes from Paracoccaceae bacterium, assembly GCA_026997055.1. Lineage (GTDB taxonomy): Bacteria > Pseudomonadota > Alphaproteobacteria > Rhodobacterales > Rhodobacteraceae > JAAEUB01. The sequence continues at coordinate 2,800 of JALWJU010000302.1, forward strand.
CATTTCGCCCGAACCCGGCCGGGTCCGGGCGGGTCCGACCGGCTACGGGCCGGGCTTCGGCCCGGTTCTCGAGGAATGCAGCCAGAAACGCCCCTGCATCATGAGAGCGGCGAGGGCAAGGCCGATCAGCAGGCCGAGCCACACACCCGGCCCGCCCCAGCCGGCGACCAGCCCCAGATACCATGACATCGGCACCCCCACCGCCCAGTAGGAAAGGGCCGCATACCACATCGGCGCGCGGGTATCCTGCACCCCGCGCAGCAGGCCCAGCGCCATCACCTGCGCCGCGTCCGCCAGCTGGAAAAAGGCCGCCACCAGCAGCAGCCCGCGTCCGATGCGCAGGATGTCGCCGCGCAGGGGCTCTTCGGGGTCCAGGAACAGGCCGATCATCGCTTCGGGCACTGCCAGCAGCAGGCCGGCGACCAGCCCGGCAAAGCCCAGCGACAGGCCCAGCACCACCGCCGCGCCACGCCTGAGCCCGGCCCGGTCCCCGCGCCCCAGCGCCCGGCCCGCGCGCACGGTAGCGGCATTGGACAGGCCCACATGGACCATGAAGAAAAGCGAGATGATCTGGATCGCGATCCCGTGCGCGGCCAGTTCCAGCTTGCCGATCCGGCCCATGATCAGGGTGCTGGCGGCAAACAGTCCCGTCTCGGCCAGCGAGGTCAGGCCGATCTGCACGCCCATCCGCGCGACCCGGGCAAACACCCCCCAGTCCGGGCGCCAGATGCGCCTGAACAGCGCCATCCCGGGCAGAACCCGCCGCGCATGGGCGGCCATGGCCGCAAGCATCAGCCCCTGCACCGCGACCGAGGCCAGCGCCGCGCCCCCGAGGCCCATTTCCGGCGCCCCCCAATGGCCGAATATCAGCGCGTAATTGAGCGCCGCATTGGCCGCCGCGGCGATCAGCGTCACCGCCAGCACCGCCAGCGGACGCTCCAGCGCCACCAGATAGCTGCGCATCACCATCGCCAGCAGCGCCGGAATCATGCCGAAGCCGGCAATGCGCAGATATTCCTGGGCGATCAGCGCAAGGCGCGGCTCCTGGCCCAGCGCCCGCAGGACCGGCGCGGAAAACAGCATCAGCGGCAGCACCGCGAGCGCCGTGGCAAGGCTGATCCACAGTCCCATCCGGGTGATTCGCCGCAGGCCGGCAATATCGCCCGCCTCGGCCGCCGCCGCCGCCAGCGGCATCACCGCCCAGGCAAAGCCCGCCCCCATCAGGAACAGGATGAAGAAGAAGGTGCTGCCCAGTACCAGCCCGGCCAGCGCCTCCACATCGTACCAGCCCATCATCATGGTATCGACCACCCCCATGCTCATCTGCGCGAGCAGGCTCAGGATCAGCGGCAGGCCGAGGGAGAGAATGGCCTTCAGGTGGGCGGATACGGATATGT
>JALWJU010000303.1 GCA_026997055.1 Paracoccaceae bacterium
GACTTCCGCCAGGAATGCCGCCGCTTTGCCGCGGGTTGGGTGGACATCCAGCGCGAGGAGTTCAAGCGCCTGGGCGTCACCGGCAAGTGGGACGACCCCTACCTGACCATGGACTTTCACGCCGAGGCGGTGATTGCCGACGAGTTCATGAAATTCCTGATGAACGGCACGCTCTATCAGGGCTCGAAGCCCGTGATGTGGTCGCCGGTCGAGAAAACCGCGCTGGCCGAGGCCGAGGTGGAGTATCACGACCACAAGAGCCACACGATCTGGGTGAAGTTTCCCATCGTCGCGGGGCCGCAGGAGCTTGTGGGCAATGACGTGGTGATCTGGACCACCACCCCCTGGACCATCCCGCAGAACCGCGCCGTGTGCTTTGGCCCCGGCATTTCTTACGGGCTTTACGAAATCACCGCCACGCCCGGGGAAAGCTGGGCGCGCGTGGGCGACAAGTATCTGCTCGCCGACACGCTGGCCGAAGAGGTGCTCGCCGCCGCGCGGCTCGAGCCCTCCATGTGGCAGCGCCTGCGGGATGTGAGCGCAGAGGAGTTGCAGGCGCTGGTTCTGGCGCATCCGCTGCGGGGCGCCGAGGGGGCCAAGGGCGAGTGGGATTTCGACGTGCCGATGCTGCCGGGCGACCATGTGACCGAGGATGCCGGCACCGGCTTTGTCCATACCGCGCCGAGCCATGGCGATGACGACTACCAGATCGGCCTGAAACACGGGCTGGAGATGACATATAACGTGCTCGAAGACGGCTCCTTCCGCGAAGATCTCCCGTTCTTCGGCGGCAAGAAGATCCTGCGCGACAAGCCGAAGAAGGGCGACTGGGAGGGCGATGCCAACCGCGCGGTGATCGACAAGCTGGTGGAGGCGGGCGCGCTGATCGCGCGCGGGCGCATCACTCACTCCTACCCCCATAGCTGGCGCTCCAAGGCGCCGCTGATCTACCGCAACACGCCGCAATGGTTCGTCGCCATCGACAAGCCCTGCGGGGGCGACGATACTTACGGGCGCACGATCCGCGAACGCGCGCTCACCAGCATCGACAAGCTGGTGACATGGACCCCGCCCACGGGGCGCAACCGGCTCTACTCGATGATCGAAGCGCGCCCAGACTGGGTGCTCTCGCGCCAGCGCGCCTGGGGCGTGCCGCTGACCTGCTTCGTGAAGAAGGGGGCGCGGCCCGACGACCCGGACTTCCTGCTCAGGGACGAAGCCGTGAATGCCCGCATCAAGGCAGCCTTCGAGGCCGAGGGGGCCGATTGCTGGTATGAAGAGGGCGCGAAAGAGCGCTTCATCGCCGATGCCGCCGACCCGGACGATTACGAACAGGTATTCGACGTGCTCGACGTGTGGTTCGACTCGGGCTCGACCCATGCCTTCGTGCTGCGCGACCGCCCGGATGGCAGCCCGGACGGGATCGCCGACCTCTACCTGGAAGGCACCGACCAGCACCGCGGCTGGTTCCACTCCTCGATGCTCGAGGCCTGCGGCACGATCGGGCGCGCGCCCTACAGGGGCGTGATGACCTGCGGCTTCACGCTCGATGACAAGGGCATGAAGATGTCGAAATCGCTGGGCAACATCATCGCGCCGGAAAAGGTGGTGCAGCAATACGGCGCCGATATCCTGCGGCTGTGGGTGGCGCAGGTGGATTACAGCGCCGACCAGCGTATCGGCGACGAGATCCTCAAGGGCGTGGCCGACAGCTACCGCCGCCTGCGCAACACGATGCGCTTCATCCTCGGCAGCCTCGGCGATTTTTCTGCGAAAAATCGTGTCCCCCCCGCCGAGATGCCGGAACTGGAGCGCTGGGTGCTGCATCGCCTCGCCGAGCTCGACCATCATGTGCGCGAAAGCTACCGCAAGCTCGACTTTCAGGCGGTCTGGCAGGCGGTGTTCACCTTTGCCACCATCGACCTTTCGAGCTTCTATTTCGATATCCGCAAGGATGCGCTCTATTGCGGGGCCGAGGACGACCCGACCAGGCGCGCGGCGCTCAGCGTGCTCGATCTGCTGCACGAGCGGCTGACCACCTGGCTTGCGCCGATCCTGGCCTTTACCATGGAAGAAGTCTGGCTCGAGCGTTATCCGGGCGAGGAAAGCTCGGTGCATCTCATGGACTTCCCCGCCACCCCGGCCGACTGGCTCGACGAGCCGCTCGCGGCCAAGTGGGCCGATATCCGCAAGGTGCGCCGGGTGGTCACGGCGGCGCTCGAGGTGGAGCGGCGCGACAAGGTGATCGGCGCTTCGCTCGAGGCCGCGCCGGTGGTGCATGTGCGCGACGCGGATGTGCTGGCGGCGCTGAAATCGGTGGATTTCGCCGATATCTGCATCACCTCGGCGGTGACGCTCACGGGCGACCCGATCCCGGCCGAGGCCTTTCGTATGCCGGAGGTCGAGGGGGTGGGCGTGGTGTTCGAGAAGGCCGAGGGCGAGAAGTGCCAGCGCTGCTGGAAGATCCTGCCGGATGTGGGTACGCACAGGCATCCGGGCACCTGCGCGCGCTGCGATGCGGCGCTGGGGTGAGGATTTCATGCCTCCGGCGGGAGTATTTGGCGAAAGATGAAAGGGGGGGCGGGTGAGCCTTGCGGTTTTTCTTGCCGTGTTGGGCTCGGCGCTGCTGCATGCGACCTGGAACGCCATGGTCAAGACCGGGGGCGACAGGCTCACCGGGATGATCCTGGTGGTGGTATCCAATGGCCTGATGGGGCTGGCCGTGGCGGCCTTTTATCCGCTTCCCGGCGCCGAGGTCTGGGGGTGGATCCTGGCCTCGGGGGCGCTTCACACCGTGTATTATCTGGCGCTGGGGCATGCTTATGCGCATGGGGATCTGAGCCGGGTCTATCCGATAGCCCGGGGGGCTGCGCCGCTGATGGTGCTGGGGGCGGGGGCGCTGGTGCTGGAGGACCGGCTGAGCGGGATGCAGGTGGCGGGCGTGCTGCTCCTGGGGCTTGGCATCCTGCTGATGGCGCGGGGCGCATTTGCCAGCGGCGAGAGCCGGCGGCTGGTGCCCTTTGCGCTGGTCTCGGCCACGGCCACGGCGGGATATTCGATTGCCGACGGCATCGGGGCGCGGCTGCTGGGAGACGGGGTGCTGTTCGTCGCCTGGGCGCTGGCGGCGGCAGCAGCGATGTATCTGCCGGTGGTGTTGGCGCTCAGGGGCGCGGGGGTGCTGCGGGTGGATGCGGGCGAGCTCTGGCACGGGAGCCTGGCCGGGGCGGCCTCGTATCTGGGCTATTCGATCGTGGTCTGGGCGATGGTGCAGGCGCCGATTGCGCTGGTCGCCGCCCTGCGGGAAAGCTCGATCCTGTTTGCGGTGCTGATCGGCTGGCTTTTGTTCGGCGAGCGGATGGATCGCATGAAGGCGCTGGCGGCGGCGCTGATCGTGGCCGGGGCCGGGCTTACGCGGCTCTAGCCGGCGGGATCAGCTGCTGGGCGATGCCGGCGAGCAACAGGTAGAGCGAGGTGGCCAGCAGCCCCCAATGGGCCCAGCTCTGGGGGTGGAAATCTACCCAGGCGGCCCAGCCGGCGAAGATCACCCAGGCGATGGCCACCGGCAGCGACAGCCAGCGCCAGCGCTCGGTGCGGGCCGGGTGGATGAACTTGAGATTGGTGAACATGGTCGCCGCCAGCGCCACCACGATCGCCAGCATCAGCCAGAAATTCGGCGTGAGCGCGAAGAAGATGATCACCACCATGTTCCAGCAGGCGGGGAAGCCGGCGAAGGAATTGTCCTTTGTCTTCATGCGTGTATCGGCGAAATAGACGGCGCTGGCAAAGGTGATGACGATGATCGACACCCAGCCGGTCCAGCCCGGAAGCAGCCCGGACTTGAACAGCGCAAAGGCCGGGATGAAGACATAGGTGAGGTAGTCGATGATCAGGTCGAGCAGCACGCCGTCGATCTCGGGGGCATTCGTGCGCACGTCGTAGCGGCGCGCCAGCGGGCCGTCGATCCCGTCCACGGCGAAGGCCACCACCAGCCACAGGAACATCAGCCCCCATTTCGCCTCCACCGCCGCCAGCATCGCCAGCATGGCAAAGACCGCGCCGGTGGCGGTCAACAGGTGGACGAGGAAGGCTTTGCTGCGCAGCTTCATCCCCGTTACATGCCGCAAAACGGGGGGCGGGAAAAGGGATTTGTGCCCGGTCGCAAAGGGCGCGCGCCGCTGCCC
>JALWJU010000304.1 GCA_026997055.1 Paracoccaceae bacterium
GAGATGTCGCCGTGGCAGCTGGCGCAGGACTTGCCCTCGGAACCGTCGGCGGTCTCCCACAACTCGAGCCCGTAATCCACCGCCGGCATGGCCGGGTTCTCGAAATCGTCGACCTCGAGCGCCTGGGTTTCCTCCGAGCGGAACAGCCAGCCCGAATAGATGGTATCAACCCCGTCGATGTAATCGGGCGCCGGCGCGCGGGCGATCATCTCCTCGCCCTCGATCACCAGCGGAATATCCGCCGGCCCCGCCACCAGCGCCGAAGCGGCACCGATGGCGGCCAGTGCTGTTGCGGCTGTTGCCGTAAGTATTTTTTTCATTCGTTCCTCCCTGTCGTCAGACCGTCCGCCGGCTCAGCTGACCGTGATCGACTTGGCGGCCTCGTAGACCGAACCGTCATCGTCATACCAGGTGAACTTGAACTCTCCCGAAGCATCGACCTTGGCCTTGAACTCCACATAGGGATTGGTCGAGATCGCCGGGTGCATGGTCATGTCGATCACGCTCGCCCCGTTGAAGTCGCAGGTGAAGCGGTTGATGATCGAGCGCGGGATGACATTGCCATCCTTGTCCTTGCGGTTGCCAGATTCCATCTTGTGGCTGATCAGGGTCTTGATGGTGATCACGTCGCCGGCAGCGGCGGTTTTCGGGACCTTGACGCGGGGTTTCACTCCAGTTGCCATTTTTATCTCCTTGAATTTTCAGCAGGTTTCAGGTCCGACTCAGGCCCGGTCCAGCCCGGCCGGATCCCCGCTCAGCCGCCGCAGCCGCCGATGGTGACCTTCACGTTCTGCGAAGTCTTGATGAAGCTGCCATCGGGCATCCTCGCCACGGCGACGACATCCTGGGTGCCGGCCAGGCGGATGCGCGTGGAGGCCTCGGAAGCCCCCGCGGCCGGGCCGAACTTGAAGTCGGCCACTTCCGGATTCGGGTTGCCCATGGCCAGGATGATGATCTCCTCCGCGCCCGGGGCGGAGACGCCGACCGGCACGGTATTGCCGTTTTCGGCGATTTCCGGGGCGGTAAGGGTAATATCGCCCTCTCCGGGCTCGGCGCCGCCGGTAAAGGCCATGATCGCCCCGTGGCTTCCGGCCGAAACGCGCAGGGGCAGCATCGCCACCATCGTGGCCCCCAGCCCCATCGCCATTGCATCACGTCGCGTGAGTTTCATTCTTTTCTCCCTTCAGGGTTGCACAGGATCCGCGCCCGAGAGGCCGGCCCGCAGATCGTTTCATGGCGCTTCAGAGCGCCTCGGGGCGTCGCTTCGCCTCGCCCGGGATCACTTCAGCGTCATCAGATAGGCGAGCACGTCCTCGACCTCCTGGGCGGTGAGTATGGTCTTGCCCTGGAATTTCGGCAGCACCCGGTTGAGGGTGGCGCTGTCCACATAGAAGGCCGGCATGATCGTCCCCTCGAACACCGCCTTCGAATTCACCAGCAGCGCCCGCAGGAAGGCCTCGTCATAGCGCTCGGCGACACCGTCGAGCGGCGGGCCGACCTCGCCGTGAAACAGCATTTCGGACATGTCCGAATTGGCATGACAGGCGAGGCAGTTGCCCTTCTTGCGGTTGGCAAAGACCTTGCGGCCGTTGGCCGGGTCGCCAGGCACGCCGGTAAGCGATTCGGCGACCATCATATCGACGATCTGCACATCCGCGGGGGCGATGGTTCCCGCGCTGGCTGTGCTGGTGCCAATGCTGGTGCCGACGCAAACCGCGACCGCAGCGATCAGTGAACGCTTCATGGTTCCTCCCTGGGTTTATTCTTGTTCTGCTATATAGCTTAACCGCGACAAGCCGCCGCATGCAACAACAAATTCGCCTTTGTGAATTTTTGTTTGTTTTTCGCAGGTTGCGATGGAAGTTTGATGCGAATCAAGTTGCCTATTCGGCAGATTTGTCCTCCGCCATCAGTTCGGGAAGCATCCGGGCGTGATACTTCTGGAAGTTCTCCTCGCCCAGATAGCCCTCGTCCAGCACCCAGCGAAACAGGTTGGCGGTGGTATAATAGCCAAAGGCCCCGGGCATGGTCACCACCGCCGCTTCGGCCGCGCTCACCCCTTCCTCCACCTCCGGCGGAAAGAACATGAAGGTCGGGGTGAACATGATCCCCCATTTCATCGCCATTTCGCGCTCGCCGAGCGCCTCGCCGTCGAAGTCGGTCACCTCCACATCGCCAAAGAGGTTCATCTGCACGACGAAGAATTCATCGCTCAGCATGTCCCGGATTCGCGGCTTCACCGCCACCTCCTCGTGGAACTTGCGGCAGTAGATACAGCCGCGCTGCTCCCAGATCACCATCAGCCGCTTGCCCGCGGCGCGCGCCTCTTCGAGGTCTTCGCGCATGTCCCTGAAGGTGTCGTGCAGCCAGGGCGCCTTGTGCAGGCCATCGTCGCCCATCTCCGGCTGCGCCGCCGCCGGCAGGGAAAGGGGCAGTGCCAGCAGCGCCAGCACCATCGGCATCGTCAGCAGAGCAGTCAGAAAGCGCATGCTATCCTCCGTTCAGCCCAGGCCGGAAAGGGCCGGGAAGGTTTCGATCATCCAGTTGGAGATGACATTCATCGAGCCGGTGGCGATCAGGATCGCAAAGACGATCATCAGCACGCCCATGGCCTTTTCCACCCAGGGCATGATGTGGCGGTGGCGCTCGATGAATTTCAGGAAAGGCCTGGCGAACATGGCCGCAAGGACGAAGGGCGAGGTCATCCCCAGGCCGAAGACGATCAGCAGCCCCGCCCCCTGCCCGAGGGTCTCCTTCATCGAGGCGATCATCAGAATCGCCGCCAGGATCGGCCCGACGCAGGCGGTCCAGCCGAAGCCGAAGGCCAGCCCCATCACATAGGCGCCGAGGATGGTGGACGGGTCCATCTTCGACTGCATCCGCGCCTCGCGCAGCAGGAAGGGGATACGCACCAGGTGCAGGAAATGCAGGCCGAAGACGAATATGATCGCCGCCGCCACATAGGAGAGCGGCTGTTTCCACTGGGCGAATCCCTGCCCCAGCGCCGTGGCCCCCAGCCCCAGCAGGCCGAAGATCGTGGTCACGCCGAGGGCGAAAAACAGCGCCGAGGTGACCAGCCGCCGCTGCGCGCCCGGCGGGATCCTGTCATTGCCGCGCAACTCCGACATCGAGATCCCGGCCATGTAGGAGAGATAGAACGGCACCATCGGCAGGATGCAGGGCGTGAAGAAGGCCCCGAGCCCCGCCAGCAAGGCCCCCGGATATGAAATTTCCAGCATCGCGCCCGTTCCCCGCTCCTTGATCCGGTAATATAGATAAATTATGATATGTTTCACCAGCAGGTCAACCGGCAAGGGCCGAGGCGCGGCGGCGGGGACCGGCGCGGGAGAAAGGTGCCGGAAAAGGTGCCGGAAGAAAGGGAAAGGACGCAGGACAATGCAGAAAAGACATCCGTTCGGGAGGGCAATGCTCATTGCCGCCCTTGCCCTGCTCGCCGGCGCCCTTGCGGCCATGCCCGCCCGGGCGGTCGAACTGCTCATGGTCGAGCAGCAGGGATGCACCTATTGCGAAATGTGGGACGAGGAAATCGCCCCCATCTACCCCAAGACCGCCGAGGGGCGCTTCGCCCCGCTCAGGCGCATGGATATCGGCGATGTGGACAATGGCGAGGTGCGCTTCGCCCGCCCGGTCAATTTCACCCCCACCTTCGTGCTGGTGAGGGCCGGCCGCGAGCTCGGCCGCATCGAAGGTTATCCGGGAGAGGATTTCTTCTGGTGGCTGCTGACCAGACTGCTCACCGAACACAGCGACTTCACACCCGCGCCGGGGGCGGGCGGGTGATGCGCCCGCCTCCGAATCGCGCCCTGCGGCGGCTCGACGCGCCTGATCAATGGATTGTCTCGGTCGGCATATATATGTATACATACGAATGAGTGAGGTGAATTGTGGCCAGCGACGACATGGATGACACGGAAGACAAATCCGCGCTGCCGGTAATCCGGCCGGACATGGCGCCCGAAGAGCTGGACAAGATGATGGCGAGCGCTTCGGATGCCTCCGCCCTGCTCAAGGCAATCAGCCATGAGGGCCGGTTGATGATCCTGTGCCACCTGGTGACGGGCGAGAAGTCGGTTACCGAGCTCGAAGAGCTCCTGCACGCCCGCCAGGCGGCAGTTTCCCAGCAGCTGGCCCGCCTGCGGCTCGAAGGGCTGGTCAAGCC
>JALWJU010000305.1 GCA_026997055.1 Paracoccaceae bacterium
CAAGCGGAGCAAGACAATAGGGGCGCATTCGCGAAAGGTCGTCCACCGGAAACGGGGGCAGCCGGGTCAGTCAAATGCCTCCGGGTGCAGGTCGCGCGCCATATGGTCGAGCACCGCATTGGCGAATTTCGCCTCGTCGCCCTCCGGAAAGAAGGCCCGCGCCACCTCGACGAATTCGCTGATCACCACTTTCGGCGGTGTCCTGGCGGCCACCAGTTCCGCCCCGGCGGCACGAAACAGGGCGCGCAGGGTCGGGTCGATGCGCCCCAGCGGCCATTTCGCCACCAGCGCCCGGCCGGTAAGCTGGTCGATCCTGGCCTGGTTCTCCAGCGCCCCTTCGACGAGGGCGCGAAACAGCTTCGGGTCGCCCTCGACCATTGCCCCCTCTTCCAGTTCCTCTCCGAAGCGATAATCGAGAAATTCGTGCATCACCCGATCGGCGCTGGCCCCGGCCGCTTCCATCTGGAACAGCGCCTGCACCGCATAAAGCCGCGCGGCGGATCTCATCTGGCGGGTTATCTTCATGGGCTAAGCGGTGCCTTTTTCGGAATCGCCGCTTTCGGCGATCAGGATGGTCTCGCGCTCGGGCGCGGGTGTGGGCGCGGGCGTGCCGGGGCGCGTCCAGCGCCGGGCGAGCGCGATCAGGTGCAGGGCGGCGGCGGCGGCCCCTGCCCCCTTGTTCATGCGTGCGGGATCGGCGCGCGCTTCGGCCTGGGCACGGTTTTCCACCGTCAGGATGCCGTTGCCGAGCGCCGCGCCTTCGAGCCCCAGCAGCATGAGCGCGCGCGAAGAATCATTGCAGACCGTGTCGTAATGGGTGGTCTCGCCGCGGATCACGCAGCCCAGCGCCACGAAACCGTCGTAATTGGCCAGCCTGTGGGCGGTGGCGATTGCCGGAGGGATTTCGAGCGCCCCGGGCACCTCCACCGTCTCATGGGCGACCCCGGCCGCGTCAAGCTCGGCCCGGGCGCCGGCCAGCAGCATGTCGGCGATGTCCTTGTAATAGGGCGCGACCACGATCAGCACCCGCGCGGGCCGGTCCAGAGCCGGGCGCTCCAGAATGTAATGGCTTTCACTTCCCGCCATTTTCTTCCCCCTTGTCCACATCGGCGATCGGCCGCGTGCCCTCGATGGAGAGGCCGTAAGCCTCGAGCCCCACCACCTTGGGCACCGGCGAATTGGTCACCAGGATCAGCCGATGCAGCCCCAGCGCCGCCAGTATCTGCGCGCCCAGGCCGTAATTGCGCAGGATCTGGGGGCTGACCGCGCCGTCCACCACCAGCTTCATGCCCGGATCGCGCAGGAGCACGACCACACCGCGCCCCTCGGCGGCAATCACGCGCATGGCCTGGCCCAGCTCGCAGGCCGGGCCGGGGCCGAGGCCCAGCGCGTCTTCGAGCGGGTTGAGCGCATGCATGCGCACCAGCACCGGCTCCGGGGTGGAGATATCGCCCCTGGTCAGCACGATATGTTCGGCGCCCCTGGTCTCGTCGGTGAATATCCGCATCAGCCATTCGCCGCCGAACTCGCTCGTCACCTGCTTGACCGCGCTTTCGCGCACCAGGTTGTCGTGGCGGTGGCGGTAGGCGATGAGATCGCTGATGGTGCCGATCTTGAGCCCGTGTTTCTGGGCGAAGGCCACGAGGTCCGGCAGGCGGGCCATGGTGCCGTCCTCGTTCATGATCTCGCAGATCACGCCCGAAGGGTTGAGGCCCGCAAGGCGCGCGATATCCACCGCCGCCTCGGTATGGCCCGCGCGCACCAGCACGCCGCCTTCGCGCGCGCGCAGCGGGAAGATGTGGCCGGGCATGGCGATGTCGGCGGGGCCCTTGGTGGGATCTATGGCGACGGAGACCGTGCGCGCGCGGTCATGCGCCGAGATGCCGGTGGTCACCCCTTCGCGCGCCTCGATCGAGACGGTAAACGGCGTGTCGTAGCGCGAGGAATTGCCCGCGGCCATCTGCGGAAGCCCCAGCGCGTCGATCCGCTCGGCGGTGAGCGCGAGGCAGATCAGCCCGCGCCCGTGGGTGGCCATGAAGTTGATCGCCTCGGGGGTGGCCATCTGGGCGGGGATCACCAGATCGCCCTCGTTTTCGCGGTCCTCGTGGTCAACCAGGATGAACATGCGCCCGTTGCGCGCCTGTTCGATGATCTCCTCGACCGGGCTGATCACCTCGGACCAGTCGCGCTCGACGGGGCCGGGCTTTTCAAAGGGGGTGTTGTCGCTCATGTGCCTATCCTCTCTCCCTGCCCATAGCGCAGTCAGGCCCGGGGGGCCAGCCCCCTCGCGCGCCCCGGGCAGGCGTTTCGCGCTCTTCGGGCAGGTGTCTCGCGGATTCGGCTCGCATGGTCCCCGCATGGTCCCCGCATGGTCCATGTCGCGCATGTGCCGCGTATCCGTATCGCCGAGCGGGGCATCTTAGATGCTTTTTCGGTGCTTCTTCGGTGCTTCTTCGCTGCTTTGACCCCGGCGGGCAGGCCCCGTACCGCCGATCCCGCATCCGCCCGGGCCGCGACTTTCGGTTGCCCTGCCCGGGCGGGGGGCGTAAACCAGCCCCATGAGCACCATTCTCGACAAGATCAGGGCCTACAAGCTCGAAGAAATCGCCGCCGCCCGCGCCGCCCGCCCGCTTGGCGAGGTCGAGGCCGCGGCCCGCGCCGCCAGCGCACCGCGCGGCTTCGCCGAGGCGCTCCGGCAAGCAGGCGCCAGCGGCTACGGGCTGATCGCCGAAATCAAGAAGGCAAGCCCCTCCAGAGGACTGATCCGCGCCGATTTCGACCCGCCGGCTCTGGCGCGCGCCTATGAGGCGGGGGGGGCCACCTGCCTTTCGGTGCTGACCGACCGGCCCTCCTTTCAGGGCGCGCCCGAATACCTGCGACAAGCCCGCGCGGCTACCGGCCTGCCGGTGCTGCGCAAGGATTTCATGTATGACACCTACCAGGTCGCCGAGGCGCGGGCCTGGGGGGCGGATGCGATCCTGATCATCATGGCCAGCGTGTCTGACGCACAGGCCGCCGAGCTCGAGGACGCCGCCCTTGGCTGGGGGATGGACGTGCTGATCGAGGTGCATGACGCGGCCGAGCTCGAACGCGCCGTGCGGCTGAAATCCCCCCTCCTGGGCATCAACAACCGCAATCTCAAGACCTTCGAAACCAGCCTCGACACCACCCGCGCCCTTGCCCCGCTCGCGCCCCCCGACCGGATTCTGGTCTGCGAAAGCGGCCTCTTTAGCCCGGCCGACCTGGCCGACATGGCCGAGGCGGGCGCGCGCTGCTTTCTCATCGGCGAGAGCCTGATGCGCCAGGAGGATGTCGAGGCCGCGACCCGCAACCTCTTGAAAAACCCGGTGAAACCATGAGCGACAAGAGCCGCGGGCTGACCCATTTCGACGAATCCGGGCAGGCGCATATGGTCGATGTCTCGGCCAAGGCAGCAACCGCGCGCGAGGCGGTGGCCGAGGGGCGGGTGGAGATGGCCCCCGAGACGCTGGCGCGGGTGCTGGAGGGCAGCGCGAAAAAGGGCGACGTGCTGGGGGTTGCGCGCCTGGCCGGGATCATGGCGGCAAAGAAGACCGCCGACCTGATCCCGCTCTGCCACCCGCTGGCGCTGAGTCGCGTGGCGCTGGAGCTGGAGCCGGACCCGGCACTTCCCGGCCTGCGCATCCGCGCAACCGTCGCCACTTCCGGGCAGACCGGAGTCGAGATGGAAGCGCTCACCGCCGTCACTGTCGCCGCGCTGACCATCTATGACATGCTCAAGGCAGTCGAGAAGGGGATGCGTATCGAGGGGATACGCCTTCTGAGAAAATCCGGTGGAAAATCAGGCCCTTACGAGGCCGAAGCGTGATCGGCCCCGCCGAGGCGCTTGAGCGCGTTCTTGCGCTTCTGCCGCCGGTGCGGGTCGAGGTCACGCCGCTGGCCGAGGCCGCAGGCCGGGTGCTGGCCGCGCCGGTGCGCGCCGGGCGCGACGAGCCTCCCTTCCCCGCCGCCGCCATGGATGGCTATGCGCTCAAGAGCGTCGAGGCCGACCCCGAGGCGCAGTTTCGCGTGATCGGCGAGGCGGCGGCCGGCCACCCCTTTGCCGGGCGGGTGGGGGCAGGCGAAGCGGTGCGCATCCTGACCGGCGCGCCGGTGCCCGAGGGCGCCGACAAGGTGGTGATGCAGGAGCAGGCGCAGCGG
>JALWJU010000306.1 GCA_026997055.1 Paracoccaceae bacterium
GACGATCAGCCGCGCGCCGGGATTTTCGCGCCTGAGCCGGCGGATCTCCTGGCGCGCCTTGCGCACCGCTTCGGTGGTGACGGCGCAGGTGTTGAGGATCACCGCGTTGTCGATCCCGGCCTCGGCGGCAAGGCGCTTCATGGCTTCGGTCTCGTAGGCATTGAGCCGGCAGCCCTGGGTGGAGAAGACGGGTGCCGACATCACAGGGCGCCCAGGAAGTCGGCGCTCAGGCGCGCATCGAACACATGCGCGGTGGGGCCGGTGAGCCAGACGCCATCCTCGCGCCAGTCCACTTCGAGCATGCCGCCATCGGCCTCGATCCGCACCCGCCGGCCGGTGAGCCCCTGCCGGGCGGCGACAACGGCGGTGGCGCAGGCCCCCGAGCCGCAGGCGAGCGTGATCCCCGTGCCCCGCTCCCAGACCCGCATCCGCAGGCGGTCGGGGGCCCTGACATGGGCGAATTCGACATTGGTCGCCTCGGGAAACAGCGGGTGATGCTCGAGCGCCGCGCCGCGTCCGGCCACGTCTTCGGCCTCGGCATCGGCGACCATGAACACCATGTGCGGATTGCCCATGCCCACCGCCGAAGGCGCGCCCTCGATGGGCAGGGCGGTGAGGTCGGCGGGCTCGGAAAGCGGCACTTCGCGCCAGTCAAGCTGCGGCGGGCCCATATTGACCCAGACCGCGCCGCCCTCCTCCACCGCCTGCAGGATGCCGCGCTCGGTGCGGATGGAGAGCCGGTCGCGCCCGAGCACGTCCATCATGTAGCGGGCCACGCAGCGGGTGGCATTGCCGCAGGCCCCGGCGGTGGAGCCATCGGCATTGCGGAAGGCGAGGTCGATATCGGCCACCTCCGAATCGCGGATCTCGGCCAGCTGGTCGAAGCCCACGCCCCGGTGCCGGTCGCCCAGCGCGGCGGCGAGGCGCTCGTGCACGCGCGACGGCTGGCCGCGGGAATCAACGATGACGAAATCGTTGCCCGCCCCGTGCCATTTCATGAAAGATAGGCCGTCTTCCAGATTATCCGCGCTCATGGGCCGCCATATAGGCCGCCAGGCGGGGCTTGGCCAGCCGCCGGGCGAGTTTGCGGGCAAATTTGCTGCGATTTTCCCTTGACCACGGGCCGGGCCAGGGGTAGGCAGCGCCGCAGTGGGCCGTTAGCTCAGTTGGTAGAGCAACTGACTTTTAATCAGTGGGTCGCAGGTTCGAATCCTGCACGGCTCACCACTCACCCCGGGCAGATCTGCATGCACGCATGACCGTCACCGGCATTTCGGGGCCTTGGGCGGCGCGCGCCGCGAGTCAGGCTCTGGCGAGCGCCTGGGCGCACCATTTCCTGATGGCGTCGGTTTCGGGAGGCAGTTCCTCGGCGAGATTGCCCGCGAAGTCGTCAAAGGCCGCGCGGTTGGAGGCGCCGACTCCGACCAGCACCGGGATACCTTCGGCCAGGGCGGCGGCGATGGCGTTGCAGAAGCCCCGGCCCTGGGCCTCTTCGGGGCCGAACTTGTTGAGGACGAACATCTGCACGCCGTCGAGCGGCTGCGCCTCGACCAGGGCCACCGCCCGGGCGATGGCGGCGGGGTCGAGCCTGCAGGCATCCGAGCCCCGGCCCAGATCCTGGGTGATGGGGATGACTTCGCCCTCGGGCAGCACCCGCACCGCCATGTCGCAGGCGCAGTCGGCCCCTTCGGCTGCGTCCTCGACCTTGACGATGCCGCTGAGACGCACACCCCGCGCCTGCAGGTCGGCGACGGTCGCGGAAATCAGCCGGTCGATCTCGCCGCGGGTAGAAGAGGTGATGACGGCAATCTGCATCGTCTGTCTGCCCGGCCTGCCCGGCGCGGCCTCAGCCGGTACTCCAGGCGCGGGGCTGGCGCATCCCGGCGGCCTTGACCGTCTGCTTCACATAGCCCGACGGAAAGGCGGCAAAGAGCAGGTCCTTGGCGCCGTGCTTGTCGGTACCGTATTTGCGCGACAGGTATTTCAGCAGGTGGCGCTGGTCCGGGGCGACGCCGTGATCGGCATATTGCTCGCGGACGAATTCGATCATCTCCCAGTGGCGTTCGTCCAGATCGCCGATCTCCTCGCGCTCGGCCACCCAGCGGGCGAAATCCGGGCTCCACTTGTCGGGATCGGTGATATAGCCGTATTCGTCCACCGTCACGGTGCCGCCGGGCAGTTTCACTTCGGTCAGTACATCCGGGCGGGTGCGCATCTCGTCTGGCCTCCTGTCGCTCAGCCGTCAATCAGGGAATTGGGCTTTGCATAGGCGTCCAGCTTCTCGGGGTCCTTGATCAATATCAAGGAGCCGGAGACCTCGACCCCGTGATCCCTCAGCGCGGCGAAGGCGCGCGAGAGGTTTTCCGGGGTCATGGAAAGAAACGAGGCCAGCTTGCGCTTTTCCACCGGCAATTCGAAGGAGCCGGTGCTGCCGGCGCGCTTGTGGTGCTTGGCGACATAATTGGCCAGGCGTTCGGCCGAGGAGCGCAGCTTGATGTTCTTCATCTGCTTGATGGCGCCGCGATAGCAGATGGCCAGTTCCACGACGATGGCCTTGGCGAAATCGCTGTCGCGCTCGAAGACCGTGCGGATGTCTTCCGAAGGGATCATGATGATGCGCGATTTTTCCACCGTACGCGCACTCATCAGATAGGGGCGGTCCTTGATCGTGGCGGCGAGGATGAAGGTGTCATAGGGCTTGAGAAAGGCGATCGAACTTTCGCTCCGGTCCCAGCTCGAAAACAGCTCGATGCGCCCGGAGGCGACGATATGCAGGAAGTCGGCCGGGTCGCCTTCGGTGATCATCTCGATATGCGGCGGGAAGTTCTGCACATAGGCGCCCCGGGTCAGGGCGGCAAAGGATTCGTCGCTGATGTCGGCAAAGAGCGGGAGAGAACGAATCTCCTGGAAGCGGTCACTGTGCATGGCTGCCTCTTTGCTCGGATTCTGGCGCTTGACAATTATCAAGTCATCTCCGGCGTGATGTCAATCAATGGATTGTCGCACCCTGCGAACTGGTTTGACATATCCGGATCGCGCGAACAACATTTTTCTGTAACGCATTTATTTTTAACGACAATTCCAAAAATTTTGACATGGATCAACGGGCTTCTCGGCCAAATCCTGTTCAAGAAAGGAGTATCGCAGGGCCGGTTTGGATGCCTTGGCATACCAGCACCGGCCAAAATAGGGGACTGGGTCAATGGAACTTCAGAACAAGGCAACCAGATTATGGGGGAACTTCTTCAACGTGCGGATGATCCAGATCCGCACCTTCCACATGACATGGTTTGCGTTCTTTGCCGCATTCTTTGCGTGGTTCGGCATCGCGCCGCTCATGATCGTGGTGCGCGAAGAGCTCAACCTCACCAAGAGCCAGGTAGGCTGGTCGATCATCGCCTCGGTGGCTGTGACCATATTCGCGCGATTCTTCATCGGCTGGCTGTGCGACCGGATCGGGCCAAGGCGGGCCTATTCGTTCCTGCTGATGTTCGGGGCCTTCCCGGTGGCCGGGATCGCGCTTTCCAACAGCTTCGAGATGTTTCTGTTCTTCCGCCTGCTGATCGGCATCATCGGCGCGTCCTTCGTGATCACGCAATATCACACCTCGGTCATGTTCGCGCCCAACGTGGTCGGCACCGCCAATGCGACCAGCGCCGGCTGGGGCAACCTGGGCGGCGGCGTGACGCAGATCGTCATGCCGCTGATCTTCTCCGGTTTCGTGATCGGCTTCGGCTTTACCGAAGCGGCTGCCTGGCGTCTGTCGATGGTCGCGGTCGGGATCGTGATCTTCATCATCGGCGTGGCTTACTATTTCCTGACGCAGGACACTCCGGAAGGTGATTTCAAGGACCTGCGCGCTCAGGGCAAGATGCCTGAAAGCGGCAAGGTCACCGGCCAGTATTTCAAGGCGCTGGGGGATTATCGGGTCTGGATCCTGTTTCTGATCTATGGCGCCTGCTTCGGAATCGAGCTGACGGTGAACAACACCGCCGCGCTCTACTTCTACGACTATTTCGACGTGAATCTGGTCACCGCCGGCGCCATCGCCGCCTCGTTCGGCCTGATGAATATCTTTGCCCGGACCCTGGGCGGGATCTTCGGTGACAATTTCGGCTCCATCTGGGGCCTCAGGGGGCGGACCTTCTGGCTGTTCATCGTCCTGCTGGGCGAAGGGATCGCGCTGATGATCTTCAGCCAGATGAGCGTGCTGTTCCTGGCCATTCCGATGCTGATCGTCTTTTCGCTGTTCACCCAGATGGCCGAGGGGGCGACCTACTCGGTAGTGCCCTTCATCAACAAGAAGGCGCTGGGTGCGGTGGCCGGTGTGGTCGGTGCGGGCGGCAATGCCGGCGCGGTGGCCGCGGGCTTCCTGTTCAAGGGGACGATGGAGTGGAACGACGTGTTCTTCACCATTGGCGTGGTCGTGGCCATTGCCTCGCTGCTGACCTTCTTCATCCGCTTCTCGCCGGAGCAGGAAGAAGAAGAGCGGGCGCTGTTTGAAAAGGCACAGATCGACCTGCTGAAAATCCGGGCGGAGCGTGCCCAGAAGGCCTTGGAGGAGTCGGTCAGGATCGTCGCCGAGTACAACAGGAAACACGACAAGGAAATCTGAAAATTCGGGCGGGCGGGCCGAAGGGCCCCGCCCCCACCAGACAAGGACAAGGAGAAGGACTTTGGGACAAGACCTGAGAAACTGGAATGTCGAGGACGAACGGTTCTGGGAAAGCACCGGCAAGAAGATTGCCACCAGAAACCTGTGGATATCCATCCCCGCCCTGCTGTGCGGCTTCGCCGTCTGGCTCTACTGGGGGATCATCACCGTGCAGATGATCAACCTCGGTTATCCGTTCGAACAATCCCAGCTCTTTACCCTGGCGGCGATTGCCGGGCTCACCGGGGCGACGCTGCGCATCCCCTCGACCTTCTTCATCCGCATCGCCGGCGGGCGTAACACGATCTTCTGGACCACCTCGCTGCTGATGCTGCCGGCGGCCGGCACCGGGCTGGCGCTTCAGAACCCGGACACCCCGCTCTGGGTGTTCCAGATTCTTGCCTTCCTCAGCGGCATCGGGGGCGGCAACTTCGCCTCGTCGATGTCCAATATCAGCTTCTTCTTTCCCAAGAGGGTGCAGGGCTATGCGCTGGGCATGAATGCGGGGCTGGGCAATTTCGGCGTGACCACGATGCAGATCGTGATCCCGGCGGTGATGACCGTGGCCATGTTCGGCGGGCCGGGCCGTGCTCTGGTCAAGACATCGGGCACGCTGATCGGCAAGATCCCGGAAGGCACCCTCACCTATATTCAGAATGCCGGCTTCGTCTGGCTGGTGCCGCTGATCCCGCTGGCCTTCCTCACCTGGTTCGGGATGAACAACATCCGCGACGAGCATGTCTCGCCCGACATCCCCAACCCGATCGGCGCCTTCGCCATCATCACCGGCATGTTGCTGCTGGGCTTCATTGCCGCCGGTTTCGGCGTCTGGCTGATGCTGCCCACGGTGGAAGGCGGTCTGATCACCTCTGGTATCGGGCTGTCGAAGTGGATCACCCTGCCGATTGTCATCGTCCTGACGGTGCTGCTGCTGAAGATGATTCCCGGTGCGGTCGGGCGCAACCTGACCCGCCAGTACCGCATCTTCGGCAACAAGCACACCTGGGCCATGACCATCATCTACATCATGACCTTCGGCAGCTTCATCGGCTATGCGGCGACCTTCGCGCTGGCGATCAAGGTGGTGTTCGGCTTCCAGCACATCATGGTGGACGGGGTGATGACCCACACCACCAGCAATCCGAACGGCCCTTCGGCGCTGATGTATGCCTGGATGGGGCCGTTCATCGGCGCGCTGATCCGGCCGGTCGGCGGCAAGATTTCCGATTCGCTGGGCGGTGCGCGCGTGACCCAGTGGATCTCGATCATCATGGTCGTCTCGGCCCTGGGCGTGGCCTATTTCCTCAAGCAGGCCTATGCCTCGGCCACGCCGGAGGATTACTTCCTGCCCTTCATGATCCTGTTTCTGATCCTGTTCGCCGCAACCGGCATCGGCAACGGCTCGACCTTCCGCACCATCGCGGTGGTGTTCGACAAGGAGCAGGCCGGCCCGGTGCTGGGCTGGACCTCGGCGGTGGCGGCCTATGGCGCCTTCATCATCCCCAAGGTGTTCGGTGAGCAGATCAAGGCCACCACGCCCGAATACGCGCTCTACGGCTTTGCGATCTTCTACGCGGTCTGCATCGCCATCAACTGGTGGTTCTACCTGCGGCCCAATGCCTATGTGAAGAACCCCTGAACCAGACGCTCCCGCCCCGGCGCCCGGCGCGTCGGGGCGCCGGGAAACGCGCAATTACAGGAGAGAGATACATGAGCCATCTGCTCGACCGCCTGAACTTCCTTCGCTCGAGAGAGCTGGACAGATTCTCTGACGGCCACGGCCAGACCACGGACGAAAACCGCGACTGGGAGGACGTCTATCGCAACCGCTGGCGCCACGACAAGGTGGTACGCTCCACCCACGGGGTGAACTGCACCGGCTCGTGCAGCTGGAAGATCTATGTGAAAAGCGGCATCGTCACCTGGGAGACCCAGCAGACCGACTACCCGCGCACCCGCGACGATCTGCCCAACCACGAGCCGCGCGGCTGTCAGCGCGGTGCTTCCTACTCCTGGTATCTCTACTCCGCCAACCGGGTGAAAACGCCCCTGGTGCGCTCGCAGCTGATGAAGGCCTGGCGCAAGCTGCGCAAGGATAACGGCCCGATCGAGGCCTGGACCAAGCTTCAGGCCGATCCGATCCTGCGCGCCTCCTTCGTCAAGGCCCGCGGCAAGGGCGGCTTCGTGCGCGCCTCCTGGGACGAGGCGCTGGAAATCACCGCCGCCGCCAATGCCTATACCGCCAGGACCTACGGACCCGACCGGGTGTTCGGCTTCTCGCCGATCCCGGCCATGTCGATGGTCTCCTACGCCGCCGGCTCGCGCTACCTGAGCCTTCTGGGCGGCACCTGCATGAGCTTTTACGACTGGTATTGCGACCTGCCGCCGTCGAGCCCGATGACCTGGGGCGAGCAGACCGACGTGCCCGAATCCGCCGACTGGTACAATGCCGGCTTCCTGCTGCTCTGGGGCTCCAACGTGCCGCAGACCCGCACGCCGGATGCGCACTTCTACACCGAGGCGCGCTACAGCGGCACCAAGTCCGCGGTCATCAGCCCGGACTATTCCGAGGCCTCCAAGTTCGCCGATATCTGGCTCAACCCCAAGCAGGGCACCGATGCGGCCCTGTCCATGGCCATGGGCCATGTGATCCTGCGCGAATTCCACCTCGACCGGCAGTCGGAATACTTCACCGATTATGCCCGCCGCTTCACCGACATGCCGATGCTGGTGCGGCTCGATGAAAAGGATGGCCGTCTGATCCCCGGCCGCCAGCTGCGCGCCGACGACCTCAAGGGCAAGCTCGGCGAGAAGAACAACCCGGAATGGAAGACCGTCGCCATCGACCGCAAGACCGGCAAGCTGGTGGCGCCCAACGGCTCGGTCGGCTACCGCTGGGGCGAAAAGGGCAAGTGGAACCTCGAGGAAAAGGCTGGCGGCAAGGATGTCGAACTGCGCCTGTCGCTGATCCTCGAAGAGCATCACGACGATGTGGTGGGGGTGGACTTCCCCTATTTCGGCGGCGCGGCCACCGAGAATTTCACCAAGTGCGACCATCCCGAGGTACTCACCCGCAACATTCCGGTCAGGAAGGTGACGCTGGCCGACGGATCCGAAGCGCTGGTGGCCACGGTCTTTGACCTCTTTTGCGCCAACTACTCGCTGGATCGCGGCCTGGGCGGCGAGAATGTCGCCAGCGATTACGGCGAAGACGTGCCCTTCACCCCGGCCTGGGCGGAAAAGATCACCGGCGTTTCCGCCGACAAGATCATCGCGGTCGCCCGCGAATTCGCCCTCAATGCCGAAAAGACCGAGGGCCGCTCCATGGTCATCCTCGGTGCCGGTCTGAACCACTGGTACCACATGGACATGAACTATCGCGGCATCATGAACATGCTGATCATGTGCGGCTGCGTCGGCAAGTCCGGCGGCGGATGGAGCCACTATGTGGGCCAGGAGAAGCTGCGCCCGCAGACCGGCTGGATCCCGCTGGCATTCGCCACCGACTGGGTGCGCCCGCCCCGGCACATGAACTCGACCAGCGCCTGGTATGCCCATACCGACCAGTGGCGCTACGAGACCCTGGAGAGCAGCGAGATCCTCTCGCCGCTGGCGCCGGAGGGCGACTGGGACAAGCTCTCGCTGATCGACTACAACATCCGCGCCGAGCGCATGGGCTGGCTGCCGTCGGCGCCGCAGCTCAAGACCAACCCGCTCGAGGTGGCAAAAGCCGCGAAAGAGGCCGGCAAGCCGGTGGCGGAATATGTCGCCGAGAAGCTGAAATCCGGCGAGCTGCAGATGTCCTGCGAGGACCCGGACGCGCCGGAAAACTGGCCGCGCAACCTGTTCGTCTGGCGCTCGAATCTGCTCGGCTCTTCGGGCAAGGGGCACGAGTATTTCCTGCGTCACCTGCTGGGTACCGATAACGGCGTGATGGGCAAGGACCTCGGCGAAGAGGGCCGCCAGAAGCCGGCCGAGGCGGTCTGGCATGACGAGGCGCCCGAGGGCAAGCTGGACCTCTTGGTCTGCATCGACTTCCGCATGTCCACCACCGCCGTCTACTCCGATATCGTCCTGCCCACGGCGAGCTGGTACGAGAAGGACGACCTCAACACCTCGGACATGCACCCCTTCATCCACCCGCTGCAGGCGGCGGTGGATCCGGCTTACGAGTCGAAGTCGGACTGGGAGATCTTCAAGGCGATCGCGAAGAAGTTCTCGGAGATCGTGCCCGGCTATCTGGGCGAGGAGGCCGACGTGGTGGCGCTTCCGATCCTGCACGACACGCCGGCCGAGATCGCCCAGCCGGAGGTGCGCGACTGGAAGAAGGGCGAATGCGACCTGATCCCGGGCAAGACCGCGCCGAACTTCATCGAGGTCACCCGCGACTATCCGAACCTCTACAAGCGCTTCACCGCGCTGGGTCCGCTGATGGAGAAGCTGGGCAATGGCGGCAAGGGTATCGGCTGGAACACCGAGGCCGAGGTCGAGCATCTCAAATCGCTCAATGGCGTGGTCACCGAGGAGGGCGTGACCAGGGGCATGGCCCGCATCGACACCGCCATTCACGCCGCCGAGACCATCCTGATGCTGGCGCCGGAAACCAACGGCGAAGTGGCGGTCAAGGCCTGGTCGGCGCTCAGCGAGAATACCGGCATCGACCACACCCACCTGGCCGCGCCCAAGGAAGACGAGAAGATCCGCTTCCATGATATCGCCGCCCAGCCGCGCAAGATCATTTCCTCGCCCACATGGTCGGGGATCGAGAGCGAGGAGGTCTGCTACAATGCGGGCTTCACCAATGTCCACGAGCTGATCCCGTGGCGCACGCTCTCGGGTCGCCAGCAGCTCTATCAGGACCACGAATGGATGCGCGCCTTTGGCGAGAGCTTCTGCACCTGGCGCCCGCCGGTGGATCTCAAGACCATCACCGACAGGGTGGCGGAAAGTGGCCCCCATGTGGTGCTGAACTTCATCACGCCACACCAGAAATGGGGCATCCACTCCACCTATTCCGACAACCTGCTGATGCTCACGCTCAATCGCGGCGGGCCGGTCGTGTGGATTTCCGAGGCCGACGCGAAAAAGGCCGGGATCGAGGACAACGACTGGGTCGAAGCCTTCAACATCAATGGCGCCCTGACTGCCCGCGCCGTGGTCAGCCAGCGGATGAAGGAAGGCACGATCTTCATGTATCACGCCCAGGAAAAGATCGTGAACACTCCCGGCTCCGAAAAGACCGGCAAGCGCGGCGGCATCCACAATTCGGTGACCCGCGCCGTGCTCAAACCCACGCACATGATCGGCGGCTACGCCCAGCAGAGCTACGGGTTCAACTATTACGGAACCGTGGGCGCCAACCGCGACGAATTCGTGATCGTGCGCAAGATGAACAAGGTGGACTGGCTGGATCGCCCCGCCAAAGTGGAGGCTGCGGAATAATGAAAGTTCGTGCTCAAATCGGAATGGTGCTCAATCTCGACAAGTGCATCGGGTGCCACACCTGCTCAGTGACCTGCAAGAACGTCTGGACCTCGCGCGATGGCGTCGAATACGCCTGGTTCAACAATGTCGAGACCAAGCCCGGCATCGGCTATCCGAAGGACTGGGAGAACCAGAAGCGCTGGAAGGGCGGCTGGCAGCGCACCGCTTCCGGCAAGCTGGTGCCCAAGCAGGGCGCCAAGTGGCGCATCCTCGCCAATATCTTCGCCAACCCGTCCCTGCCGGAGATCGACGACTATTACGAGCCCTTCACCTTCGACTACGATCACCTCAAGAGCGCGCCGGAAATGGAGGCCTTCCCCACCGCGCGCCCGCGTTCGCTGGTCTCCGGCGAGCGGATCGAAAAGATCGAGTGGGGTCCGAACTGGGAGGAAATCCTTGGCGGCGAATTCGCCAAGCGTTCCAAGGATTACAACTTCGAAGGCGTGCAGAAGGAGATCTACGGCGAGTACGAAAACACCTTCATGATGTACCTGCCCAGGCTCTGCGAGCACTGCCTGAACCCGGCCTGCGTGGCGTCCTGCCCGTCCGGCGCGATCTACAAGCGCGAAGAGGATGGCGTGGTGCTGATCGACCAGGAGAAGTGCCGCGGCTGGCGCATGTGCGTCTCGGGCTGCCCCTACAAGAAGATCTATTACAACTGGGAAAGCGGCAAATCGGAGAAATGCACCTTCTGCTATCCGCGCATCGAAAGCGGCATGCCGACGGTCTGCTCCGAGACCTGCGTGGGGCGCATCCGCTATCTGGGCGTGATGCTCTATGATGCCGACCGGATCGCGGAGGCGGCCTCGGTGGCCGGCGAGACCGACCTTTACGACGCCCAGCTGGGGATCTTCCTTGATCCCAACGACCCGGCGGTGATCGAGGCCGCCCGCGCCGAGGGCGTGCCGGAAGACTGGATCGAGGCCGCGCGCCATTCGCCGGTGTGGAAGATGGCGATGGAGTGGAAGGTCGCCTTCCCGCTGCATCCCGAATACCGCACCCTGCCGATGGTCTGGTACATCCCGCCGCTCAGCCCGATCAAGAACGCGGCCGAGGCCGGCATGCTGGGCCACGATACCGAGATGCCCGACGTGAAGAACCTGCGCATCCCGGTGCGTTACCTCGCCAACATGCTGACCGCGGGCGACGAGGCCCCGGTAGTGACCGCGCTCGAGCGGATGCTGGCCATGCGCGCCTATATGCGCGGGGTCAAGGTCAATGGCGAGGCCGATGCTTCCATCGCCGAGAAGGTGGGGCTCGACGCGCTGACCATCGAAGAGATGTATCACGTCATGGCGATCGCCAATTACGAGGACCGTTTCGTGATCCCCACCACCCACCGCGAGCAGGTCGAGGATGCCTATGACCTGCGCGGCGGCTGCGGCTTCACCGACGGCAACCAGTGCTCGGCGGGCTCGAGCGGGGGCAAGCTGTTCGGCTCCCGCAAGATCGTCCTGCCGGCGGCGGAATAGGGGAGGGGGCAATGGCAAGGACCTACAAGGCCCTCTCGGCGCTGCTCTGCTACCCCTCGCGGGAGCTGCAGGAAGCCGCCGGCGAGATCGGCGCGGTGATCGAGGCGGAAGCGCTGCTTTCGCCCGCCGCCCGGGCCGCGCTCAGGCCGCTGATCGAGGAAATGGCCAGCCGCGACCTTTACGATCTGCAGGAACGCTACGTGCTCCTGTTCGACCGCTCGCGCACGCTCAGCCTCAACCTGTTCGAGCATGTGCATGGCGAAAGCCGCGAGCGCGGCCCGGCGATGCTCGACCTGCTCGAGACCTACCGCGCCGGTGGCTACGAGCTGGCCTCGAGCGAGCTGCCCGACCACCTGCCGATCCTGCTCGAGTTCCTCTCCACCCTGCCCGAGACGCAGGCGCTGGAGCTTCTGCAGGATGCCGGCCACATCATCGCCGCCCTGGCCGAGCGCCTGAAGCGGCGCGAAAGCCCCTATGCGGCGGTGATGGCCGGGCTCGCCGAGCTTGCGGGGATCGACCGCTCGGATGAGCTTGTGGCCGAGCTTCTCAAGATCGCCGATGACGACCCCGAGGATCTCGCCGCGCTCGATGCGGTCTGGGAGGAGGCCGAAGTGACCTTCGGCCCCGATCCCAATGCCGGATGCCCGGTCAGCCGCGACATGCTGGCCCGGATGGACACACCCCTCAACCCGCAGCCCGCCGGCCCCGCGCCCGGCGCTGCCCGCCCGTGACAGGAGGCGACACAATGAATCAGTTTCTTTTCGGAACCCTTCCCTACATTGCCCTGACGGTGCTCCTGATCGGCTCGGTCGCCCGCTACGAGCGCGACCCGGCGACGTGGAAATCCTCGTCCTCGCAATTGCTCCGGCGCAGGATGCTCATGTGGGGCTCGGTGCTCTTTCATGTGGGCGTGCTGGTGGTGTTCTTCGGCCACCTGTTCGGCCTCTTGATCCCGGTCGAGTTCTGGGATGCGCTGGGGGTCAGGCATGAGTGGAAGCAGGCGCTGGCGGCGATTGGCGGCGGCATTGCCGGGGCCATGGCGCTGATCGGCGCGCTGCTGCTGATCGTCCGCCGGCTGAGCGATCCGCGGGTGGCGGCCTCGTCGAGCTTCGCCGATACGGCGATCATCATCATCCTGGCGATCCAGCTGGTCCTGGGGCTGGCGACGGTGCCGGTGAGCCTGGCCAACATGGACGGCCACGAAATGGTCAAGCTGATGAACTGGGCCAACGGGATCTTCACCTTCGACGGGGCGGCGGCGAGCTACATCGCCGACGTGCCGCTGATCTTCAAGGCTCATATCGTGCTGGGGCTGATCATCTTCATCCTGTTTCCGTTCACGCGCCTGGTGCACCTGGTCAGCGGGCTGGCGGCATTTGTCCGCTATCTCCTGCGCCCGGGCTTCCAGATCGTGCGTTCGCGCAAGGGCAAGAGGGCCTGAGCCATGGGCAATCCGCTCTTTCCCGAAATCCGGGTCAATGGCAGGGTGATCGCCCCCGAGGCGATCGCAGAAGAGGCCCAGCACCACAGCGCGCCCAGCGGCAAGCCGGGCCTTGCCTGGCGGGCGGCGGCGCGGGCGCTGGTGGTGCGCGCCCTGCTGCTGGAGGCGGCGGGCAAGGCGGGGATCAGCGCCCGCCCCGAGCCGCGCGGCCCGGGGCGCGAGGAAACCGCCGAGGAAGCGCTGATCCGCGCCTATCTCGACACCGCCCTGAAGCCGAAGCCGGTGGTGGAGGCCGACATCCGCGCCGTCTGGGAGGCACGCCCGCCGGAAGCGGCCGATCTCTCCTATGACGACGTGGTGCGCGACATCCACGAGGGGCTCGAGCGCAAGGCCTGGGCCGAGGCCGCCCGCGCGCTCGTCGCCGAGCTGGTGGCAAAGGCCGAGATTTCCGGGATCGACATGGTGCCCACAGCCTGAACTCGATCACCGGAAGGCGGGCCTGCGGGATCCCCGCGGGTCCGTTTTCGCTTGCGGCCCCGCGCAGGTCGAAAGGCTCGACACAAGGGCGAAACAGGGTAAAGTGCCGCATCGGCACGACCTGCATCATACGAAAGGCCCGCACATGAAACATCTTCTCACGCTCGCCCTCCCGGCCCTGCTTGCCGCCGGCCCCGCCAGCGCCTTCGAGCCGGCCGAGGACAGGCTTTTCATCGGCTGGCCGGAGCTTGCCGCCGAATATATCCCGGGACGGGAAGCGCAGGTCTATGCCATCGTCACGGACAATGGCGAGGCGGTGTATGTGATTGCCTACAACGTACAGGGCCGCCTGCAGCCGCTGGGGGCTTTTGCCTGCAGCGACAGCTTCGAGGTACTGGACAGCGTGGCGAACGGGTTTCGCGACATTGCCTGCGTCAATCACGGGCGCAGGGCGGTTCTGCGGGCCGATGAGACTGGCGAATACCGTTACGCGAACTGAGCGCTCATGCGCCTGTGCGCCGAGCATTCCCGCCCCTCACGGTCTCTGCCGGACGCTGCGGGGGGCGATTTTTCGCAGAAAAATCGTGCCTCCGGCGGGAGTATTTGGCGAAAGATGAAAGGTCGGTCAGGCGGTATGATCGACCAGTTCCATGTATTGCGCGAGTGCGGCGACTTCTTTCAGCCAGCGATTGACCAGCGCCGGGTCCGAGGGCGCGGCCGAGACGCCGGGGGGGATCTCGCGGGCCAGCACCGCTTCGACCGCCAGCGATACCGGCACGCTGACCAGTCGGGCCATGGCGGAGGCGTGTTCATCGCCCCAGGCATCGAGCGCCCAGGTCTTGTGCCAGGTGGTCCGGCCGTCCCTTTCGGCCTTGAGCGACACGAACAGCACCACCCGGTCGGGCTCGCCTTCCTCGTAGGCGTGAGTCTGCCAGAGGCGGTCGGAGATTTCTTTTAGCCGCGCTTCATCGGCGCTTTCGGTCTCGGCAAAGATATCGGCCCAGGCCTCGGCCCAGCCGTCGAGCCTGAGGGTGCCGCGCACGAATTCCTTGATCGGCCAGTCTTTTTCGAATCCGTATTCGTCCATGAAGGGCAGGGAGTCGCGGTTCGGATAGGCTTCGAACACTTCCGGCTCCGGCAGGGGTGCGGTGTAGCGGGTGATCGCCTCCCAGGGGCGGGCGACTTCGAGCACCTCGCCGGCGCGGATCGAGCGGGAGGGGGATTTCAGCGCCTTGAGCACGCCCAGCGGCGACCAGCTGAACTTGTAGCGGAAATCGTTGGCGATCTTGGGCACGCCGCCGCAATAGGAGGTGAAGGAGAGGGTGTTTTCAGGGTCGAAGGCGGGCGAGGCGCGGTAATCGGCCATCAGCGCGTGGGCCATGAGGTGGTCGATGCCGGGGTCCAGCCCGACCTCGTTGACCAGAGCCACGCCGGCCTCTTTTGCCGCCGAATCGAGCGCGCGCATCTCGGGCGAGATGTAGCTGGAGGAAACGAAATGCGCGCCTTTGGAGATGGCCAGTTCGGCCAGCGGCACATGCCAGTCGCCGGGCAGCATCGAGACGATGACATCGCCCGGATCGAGCGCGGCGGCGATGGCGTCCATATCGAAGGCGTGGATGTCATAGGTGAGGTCGCCCACCGCCGCGCGGGCCTTTTCGACCGTGCGGTTCCAGACCGTCACCGGCCTGCCCCCCTCCATCAGCCGTCTGAGCCCCGGAATGGCCGAAAGGCCGGTGCCGCACCAGTGGATCGTCATGTCAGAGCCCTTTCATGTGTTCGCGGAAGGTGGCCTCGGCCCGTGCCCAGACACCGCCATCCAGATTGGCGAGCGTGGCGAGCGAGGGCAGAAGCTGCGCGGCGAAGTCCTCGCTCGCTTCCACCGGCAGCATCGAGGGCAGGTTGTCGATCGCCATGATGTCGAGCACCGGGTCGTCGTGGACGCGGGTGACCGGGGCCTCCCAGCTGGTGGCGGCGCTGTAGAGCGGCACCGGGTTGTAGTCGCTGTCCGGGTCGCAGGCGATGTCGCCAATGGCGCTCAGCTTGCGCGGGGCGGTGAGCGCCTCGGGGCCGACAAAGACGGGCGTACCGGGGCGCGCGAGGATGCAGTTGAAGAACAGCGCGTGTTCGATGATCTCCGGGAAGGGGCCGCCGGAGGCCGTCTCTTCCATGTCCCACCGGGTGACGCTGACGCCCATCGCCTCGCACAGATCAGCCGCGCCGGATCCGACCCGGCCCAGAGCGCCGATCACCAGCGCATCGGGGCGCGGCAGATTGCCAAGCTCGCCTGCAAGCTCGGCAAGCAGCGCGTCCTTGTCCGGGTAGGTGCCCACCGGCGGGCAGATACCGCCGGCCTGCTGGGCCAGCCAGGCCTTGAGGGTCACCGCCGCACCGGCAAAGCCGGCCCAATAGCCAAAGGCCGCGACCCGGCGGCCCTCTTCGTCCACCAGATATTCGAGATCGTACAGCGTGCCGCCCCCGGCCCTGAAGCGCTCGAGCAGAGCGCGGCCGGAATGCTGCCCCTTGAAGGCATGGCCGAACATGATGTGGCGGTGAACGAGCGGCGTGCCGTCATCGGGCAGCTCCTTGAGGCCGAAGATGATCGCCTCCCGAGG
>JALWJU010000307.1 GCA_026997055.1 Paracoccaceae bacterium
CGCCAAGATCAGAGTGTTTTCGAACGAGGAATCGTCGGAACGCCTCGCCAGCACCGTGCTGGCCCAGATCGACGAATGCAGGGATGCGTGATCAGCACAAATCAGAATTCCCGGACAGCAGGCTGCGTAATTTCAGTATCCGATTTTCCGCGACCAGCTCAGAAACCCCGGCACTGCCGCCCGGGCAGATGCCAGGGGCCGAGGGAAAGCGATTCAGGCACCCACCGCCATTTGCGCATCCAGTTCCAGCGGTTCCGGGTCGCGCAGCACATAGCCCCGTCCCCAGACCGTTTCGATGTAGTTTTCCCCGCCGGTGGCCTTGGAGAGTTTCTTGCGCAGCTTGCAGATGAACACGTCGATGATCTTGAGCTCGGGTTCATCCATGCCGCCATAGAGATGATTGAGAAACATTTCCTTGGTCAGTGTCGTGCCCTTGCGCAGGGAAAGGAGTTCGAGGATCTGATATTCCTTGCCGGTCAGATGTACCGCGCGCCCGTCCACTTCCACCGTCTTTGCGTCCAGATTCACCTCGATCGCCCCGGTCTTGATCACCGATTGCGAGTGTCCCTTGGAGCGGCGGATGATTGCGTGGATACGCGCCACCAGCTCCTCACGGTGAAAC
Organism: Paracoccaceae bacterium; assembly: GCA_026997055.1. Classification (GTDB taxonomy): domain Bacteria; phylum Pseudomonadota; class Alphaproteobacteria; order Rhodobacterales; family Rhodobacteraceae; genus JAAEUB01. The sequence continues at coordinate 623 of JALWJU010000307.1, forward strand.
GGCTTGGTCATGTAATCGTCGGCGCCGAAACCGAATCCGCTGATCTTGTCTTCGGTGTCGTCCGAGCCGGTGAGGATCAGGATCGGGGTGTCGATTCGCGCCATGCGCAGCTGGCGCAGAACTTCCAGCCCGTTCATGTCCGGCAGATTCAGGTCCAGCAGGATCAGGTCGTAATCATAGAGCTTGGCCAGGTCGATACCCTCCTCGCCCAGATCCGTCGCGTAGACGTTGAGATTGGCGTGGTTGAGCATCAGTTCGATCGAGCGCGATGTGGTGGGGTCGTCTTCTACCAGCAATATCCGCATGGGGCAAATCTCCGCTATCTCCCGGTTCCATCAAGCATTACTTTGACCTGAAATGGTTAACTACTCGTTACCATAATGGAACTTTTAGCGAATACATCTTATGGTTGTCTATATTTTTGTATTTGCGTAGCCTTGAGAGCTGCTTCTCCATGCTTCTCGATAGCCTGTTTCCATTCGAGAAATTCCTCTTCGGAAAGCGCATATTTCTCCAGCGCCTCCTTCAGGGGAATCAGGCCGAAGACCACTCCTTTGACCACTGCGGCCTTGCGCGAGGCCACCCAGCGGCGGGTATCGGCCGGGGGCAGATCGGCCCGGGTCATGATGCTTCCGTCAGGCAGGGTTACGGCGCGCGGCCCATCGACTTTCTTCAGATACATGGCAATCCTCGCTCGCTTTGGCGCCATTGTGGCAAATTCTGCTTAACGCGAGGTGAAGCACGGGGTTGTTGTTGCATCGAATTTTCCTATATTCCGCCTGATCCCCCGAAAGGACAGCCCATGCCCGCCGCCCGCGCCGAAACTCCGCTCAATTCGCTCGGCCTTGCAAAAAGTCCGGCCGAAACCCGTGTGGTCGTCGCCATGTCGGGGGGGGTCGATTCGTCGGTGGTAGCGGCCGAACTGGCCGCCGAAGGCTATGAGGTAATCGGGGTCACGCTGCAGCTCTATGACCATGGCGCGGCGCTGGCGCGCAAGGGCGCCTGCTGCGCGGGGGCGGATATTCACGATGCGCGCCGGGTCGCCGAAAGGCTTGGGATACCTCACTATGTACTTGATTATGAAAATATCTTTCGTGATTCGGTGATCGAGGAATTTGCCGACAGCTACCTGTCGGGAGCGACTCCCGTACCCTGCATCCGCTGCAACGAGCGGGTCAAGTTTCAGGATCTGCTGGCCACCGCGCGCGATCTGGGGGCCGATTGCATGGCCACCGGCCATTATGTGCAGCGATTCGCCGGCCCCCACGGCGCCGAGCTGCACCGGGCCGCCGATCCGACCCGCGATCAGAGCTATTTTCTGTTTTCGACCACCCGGGAGCAGCTTGACTATCTGCGCTTTCCGCTCGGGCATCTCACGAGCAAGGCTCAGACAAGGGCGCTGGCGCGAAAGCACGGGCTGGAGGTGGCCGACAAGCCCGATTCGCAGGATATCTGCTTCGTGCCCGACGGCAATTATGCAGGCGTGATCGAAAAGCTGCGCCCCGGCGCGGCCGAGCCGGGAGAGATCGTGGATCTCGCGGGCCGCGTGCTGGGCAGGCACCGGGGCGTACTGCATTATACGATCGGCCAGCGGCGCGGGCTGGGGCTGGGCGGTCTCTCGGAGCCGCTCTATGTGGTGCGTCTCGACGTGGCAGCCCGCCGGGTGATCGTGGGCCCGAAAGCGGCACTGGCCACCACGCATATCCGCCTCGGCGAGGTCAACTGGCTGGGCGACGAAGCGCTCGAGCGCCGCGATGCGTGGGAAATCGCCGTCAAGGTACGCTCCACCCGGCCGCCGGTCCCGGCGCTGCTGCGCGCATGCACGGACGGCGCCACGGTAGAACTGCAGATCCCGGAAGAAGGCGTGAGCCCCGGCCAGGCCTGCGTCTTCTATGATCGCCGGACCAGTCGCGTATATGGCGGCGGCTGGATCCTCTGAGCCCGGGCTGGGATCCGCGGATCCCACGCTCGCGCTCAGGCAGGCTCGCGCCTCGTACAGCTGCGAGTGCGAGGCCGCCGGAGCCGCTGTCCGGCTGGCATTTGCCCCGCAAGCGGTGCGCAAGAGCGGGCAAATTGCCGCCTCCCCTCACCTCCCGAACAGGCGCGCCAGCAGGCCGGGCCTTCGCACCGGGTGTGCGGGCGCCGTGGCTCCGCTCCCCGTCACCCCCTCGGTCTGGGGCAGCGGCACGCGCTGGGTGACCTCGGCGGGCGGGCGCTTTTCGTAGAACGCATTGCCGCCGGTAGTAACCACATAATGCATGTTGCGGTAAGGGAATCGGTGGTCCTTCTGGTGGAAGAACCGCGCCCTGGTGACCTGCGGATGCCGCTCGCCTGCCAGCACCGATGCCGCCAGCGCCATGGCCATGGCGCGCGGACCCGGCTCGCGCATCTCCGTGCTCAGAACTCCCGGCGCGAACTGCCCCTTCTGGCCGACCACGGCGCAGACCTCGTTCGGAAACTCCGCCGATGCGACCCGGTTCATCACCACGCTGCCCACCGCCACCATGCCATCGCGCGACGAACGGTTGCTCTCGAAATACATCGCCCGCGCCAGGCATTCCTGCGCATTGCTGCTGGTGACGCTCACCTGCTCGGCCCGCCGCCCGCATCCGGACACGGCCAGCGCCGCGCCCAGCAAAGCCACGCCTAAAACTCTCATCCCACGCATCTGCACGCTTTCCTTTGCCCCGCTCCGCTCCCGGCCGCCCCATCTTTCGCATATCCGCCGGGGCCGGAAAAGAGCCGCCACCCGCTTCCTCGCCCGCCCGCGGCAAAAGGGATCTTGCGCCCGGAGCCGGCAGAGCAGCGGCTGCAGGCCCCTGCGCGCCCCTTCGGCAATATTGCCACAGGCCGCGCCCCCGCTTGGACTCCGCGGCAGCGAATCGGATAAGCTGCCCTCCTGGGCAGGCCCATGACCAACCCCATGCGGATGGCCGCAGGTAAAGACCGGGAGCGTGACGTGACCAAATACGAATACAGGGTGGTTCCCGCACCGAGGAAACCCCACCGGATCAGGGGGCTGAAACGGGGAGAAGACAGGTTCGCCGCCTCCGTCGCCGAGATCCTCAACGAACTGGGCGCCGAGGGCTGGGAATACCAGCGCAGCGACACCCTGCCCATGGACAGCCGCTCCGGGCTGACCGGGCACACGACCACTTTCCGTACCATGCTGGTTTTTCGGCGCCTTGTCAGAGCGCCGGACGACGATTCCGAAACCGCCCCCATGGCAGAGACCGCCTCCCCACCGCTCCCGGCTTCCGCCCCGGCGACGGAATTGGCGCCCGAATCGCCCCTAGCCCCCGGCGCTCCGACAGAGGCGCCGACCGGAGATCAGCCCGAAATCTCCAGCGCCAGGGCGTGAATGCGCTCCAGAAGCTCCCTGCCCAAGGCCCTGTTTACCGCCCTGTGGCGCTCGATGCGCGACATGTCGGCAAAGACCGGCGCGCTGATGACGACGCGAAAATGACTCTCCCCGTCGCTGTAGCCCGCATGTCCGCGATGCTTCTCGCTCTC